>QIDN01000390.1 GCA_003229345.1 Nitrospirota bacterium
ATAAATCTCCTGCTGGGGCTTTTCGTCAAACCCGCCGCTCTCCGACCCGCGCGTGAACACGCCTTCGGGAACCAGAATCATTTCCCGCGCATCGTCACCAACGAGGGTTTCGTAAATACTAAAATCGCGGTTATCTTCAACCGTCACCTGCTTGGTGTGCGCCTGCATTTTGCGGATATCCGCATCCTGATCGATAGATTTTTTAATTTCCCAGACGATCACCATAAGAAACAGGATGGAAATAGCAAAGCAGAAGATCACCCCTATGACTAACTGTTTATTGTTCATATTTTTATATGTTTAAAGGAGATAAAAGGCTAAAATGGCAAAGTGATTATAGTTTAACATGACTGGAAAGCAATCCTAAACGATACGGATGAAAGACCTCCTCGCCGCCAAAGAAACCGCCCTGTCCTGGTTGAAACCCGTTAGCCGGGAAATCCTCAACTGGTTCCAAAAAGAGATCACCGTACAACAAAAAGCCGACCAAAGTCCAGTCACCATTGCTGATCAAAGAGCCGAGGAAATGTTACGCCAAAAGATTCATCGGTATTTCCCGGATCATGGGATCATCGGAGAGGAATTCGGCGAAGAGGAAGCGACCCGGGAATGGGTGTGGACGGTGGACCCGATTGACGGCACCCGTTCGTTTATTCAGGGGTTGCCGCTGTTTGCTACGCTCCTGTCCCTGCTTCACAAAGGGGAACCGGTGATGGGCATCATTTGCCTGCCAGCCTTGGGGGAAACTGTGTGGGCTGTAAAAGGCAAGGGCACTTATTCGGGAGACCGCCGGCTCCATGTTTCCTCTCACTCCAAAATAAAGGATTCCGTTCTAGCCACGGCAGACCTGTACTGCTTCCGCGAAAAAAAATATCTCCGGTTCTGGAATCAATTGCATTCCCAGACCAAGCTGTTGAGGACCTACCCCGACGCTTTCGGACACCTGATGGCCATTCGGGGATCGGTCGATGCCATGGTGGACCCCTGGGCTTACATATGGGATTTTGCACCCTGTAAAATCATGGTCCAGGAAGCAGGAGGGGCTTTTATTAATTTCACAGGAAACAAAAACAGCATCTGCGAAGGGTCCGCATTGGTGGGAAATGCTAGATTGGTGAAGGCGCTTCAAAAATCGATACAAACCGCCAGCACTAAAAAAGGATAGCGGTCTTTACTCACTAAATCGGTTGACGACCCGCAAACCCGCTATCCAGATCATGCCAGAACCGGATTTCCTGTTCGGGGATTTTCCAACAAAGGTAAACCTCTTTACCTTCCCGGAGTGACGGAAAATCCACCAACCCCATTTCAATCCCTTTTATAACACAGCCTTTTTTTTCCAGGTTCTTGCTAATATGATTGGCTTTTAACGCTACATTCAGATAATCCGTCCCAGAGGTGCTGCCCCCACTGTATTCGGCCTTGGAGCGGGCTTTTTGAATATCCGGGAAGCCTTTATGCATGAGCGAATACAACTCCTGCAACCGGGGAACCCAATCGTTCAATTCGGGAATCAGAGCGTTGGCTTCTTCAACGGTAAAATACTTTTTTGCCATGAAAACTCTTCCTGAAATGCGGTTTTCTGAAAAGGGTTTGAAATCGCAATCATACACGGGAACCCAAAAAATTCAAACGGCTTGTGGAGGTTTTTTAAATCAGAGAATTCAATAAGTTAATCTAATTTTGGGCTTCTTCCCGGAGAAACAGCCAAAAAACGTCCTGGGGACAAGCAAATTCCTGGAAATCCCACATGTTCAGACAATTAGCCGGGGCCGAAATGATGTTTTTCTGTTGACAAATCGCCCATAAGATTATAAATTCCCGTGCAAGACGCCTCAGAATGTCTTCAAAAATGGCCGCTTAGTAGCAGCATAGCGCGGGCGTGATACTGTCGGTTTTTCATAATTCATTTTTTGCTGTTTGTTTTTGTTAATGAATTATTTATTTATGAGTTTTACCTATCAAGTCAAACTTTTTTAGGGGAGACAACAATGAAAATGAAAGCTATTTTGTTAGCAGTATGTTTCGCGGCTGTACTGGCTGTCGGTGTGAACAGCGCCGTCGCCGATGACATGATGCCGGGCTCCTATACCCAGCAGGATCAGAGCGTAATGGGTGTTGGCCAGACCATGGTTCAAATGGGTGCCAAAGCCCGCGCCCTGACGGACGCCACCAACCGTGCGTCCCGCGCTCATATGTCAAGAAATACTGCATCGGGAATCAATGTAATGCAGCAGTTTGGTTCCTCTCAGCACGATTCGTCCTGGAAAGCCGCCAAGACGATTGAAGAAGCCGAGGTTTTTGGACTGGTACCCGGCGACTGTCAGGGTGACAATTCTGATGGCGCTTACCGGAAACAGATGAATCAGAATCGCAAAGGCTACATGAAGGAAAACCTGGTTCCGAATTCCATGTGTGCCACGATTCATCCGACTTTGAAGTAAGCTACACAATTTTGGGACGCATTGTCCTGATAGATTCAATTAAAAAGCCGGTAGAGCTTATGCTCTATCGGCTTTTTCTATGGCCTTTCCTCCATAGGAATTTTCCGAAATTTTTTCTCTTTCTCGTTTCAGGATGGCTTTTGGTTTTATACCCGGCCATTCCCGCCTATTCCTTTGAAATGATTTCCCTCAAGAAATACAAGGTCCAAGCAAACAAGATAGACAATCCGGTGGACTTGACCCGGCTCCCGCTCAACAAAACATTTCAAGTCAATTCACCGGACTTTGTCCTGCAATTCTTTTTCAGCGGTCCGGATGTTCTTGGAATCATCTTCAAGCGTAATTTAGACAAAGCGCTTTTCGTAAGGTGGTGTTTCTTTCGAAACTGCGATGAAAGTCCCTTTGATTACGTTTCGGTCATCGCCCAGCCCCATGGCCCTCCCCTGGCGAGTGGTTTTTTTGAAATCAGGTTTCCACCCGGACTGAATTATCATTTTCAGGGCCTGTATTTTTATACCCGAAACTAATTTTGTCCTGGACGCGAATCCGGTCGATATCCCACCCCGATGCCAGCTTATTTTTAAATTCTGATATAATATTGCCCTCATCTCAAATTTCTTTTCGAGGTCTCCATGCCTGACAACCGATTTATCGATAACGGAAACGACACTATCACCGATTCTTCCACCGGCCTGACCTGGCTGAAGAAGGATACCCGGCAGATGCTGGGAAAATGGCGAAACCTGGAACAATGCCAGGATTACGCCCAACAACTGAATAATGAAAATTATGCCGGATTCAACGACTGGCGGGTGTGCAAACTCGAAGACATCAAAACCATCTTCGATAAAAACTGCTCTTTGAAAGCCAAAGGCGGGGATATCATCTACCTTCCGCCAGTGTTTGAACCGGATTGCGCCGATGTCACCTGGACAGATACAGTCAACAAGGACCGAGCCATGATGTTCAATTTGATCAAGGGCCGCTCCAACTGGATCAACAAGTTGGGCGAAGGCCCCTTCGCGGCAAGAATCGTCCGGGGTGAACGCAAGGCAAAAGAAGGCTCAGGCTCCTGACAAGCTATGCGCCCTATAGAGAGGGTCTGCTTTCAGACCGCACTGCGTGACTGAATCACCAGCCAGATGGCCAGGAGCACCAGAATACCCGCAAAGAAACGCTTGAAATTCTGCTCTGACAGGCTCTGTAAAAGCATGGGACCCACTTGGGCTCCCACGATCCCGCCCAGCGCAATCATCAGGCCAGTCTTGAGATCGATGTTCCCCAACCGATAATGGGCGGCAACTGACGACACGGCGATCAGTAACACCACCAGAAACGAAGTGCCGACCGCCATATGCGCTTTCTTCCCCAGATAGAGCAAAACGGGGACTACCAGAAAACCGCCGCCCAAACCGGACATGGAGGCCAGAATTCCTATCACCAGTCCCAACAGGACCAAGAGTATCCATTCCAATTGATTATCCTCCTTCCACATATTTTTCTTCAAGTTTATCGACCACCGCCGCGCCTATGGAATCGCCCCAGACATTGACGGTGGTTCGGCACCGGTCCAGAAACCAGTCGATCGACAACAGCATCCCGATGCCTTCCAGCGGCAAACCGACAGACTGCAGAACCATGACCATGGTCACCAATCCTGCTTCCGGAATGCCTGCGGCCCCGATAGCGGCCAGGGTCGCGGTAACGAATATAATAATTTGCTGGGTGAAACTCAGCTCAATACCCAACATTTGAGCGATGAAGATGGCGGCAATCGCTTCGTACATGGCGGTGCCATCCATGTTGACCGTCGCGCCAATGGGTAGGACAAACAACGAAGCCCGGCGCGAAACCTTATTATTCTCTTCGGCACATTCGATGGTGATCGGTAAAGTCGCGGAGCTACTGGCAGTCGAAAAGGCTGTGGTCAAGGCCGCGCTCGCTCCCTTGAAAAATTTGATGGGGCTTCGCCGGGTGAAAAATATCAGAATGGCTGGAAGCACCACCAACGCATGAAACAAAAGAGCAGCAATCACGGTGAATGCGAATTTCCCAATCTTCATCAACTCCGCCCAGAAGGCATCGCCTCCACCAGCGGCTCCCAGTTTGGAAGCAATGAGAGCGAAGATACCGACCGGCGCCAGATACAGCACCAAATGAACCATTTTCATGATGGCTTCGTTCACGGCGTCAAAAAAACTAATGACGCTTTTGCCTTTTTCACCCAAAGTGGTCAACACCCCGCCAAACACCAGCGAAAAAATTATGATAGGCAGGATATCCATTTCCATCATGGATTTAATGAGGTTGGGTGAAACGAAGCTCTGCAAAATATCGGTGATCCCCATACCTTTCTTGCCGGCCACCCCTTCTGGAATCTCGGAAACCATCTCAACGGATTCTCCGGGTTTCATGAGATTCACCATACACAGACCGATGACCACCGAAAAAGCGGTCGTCGTCATAAAATAAAACAAGGTGATCACCCCGGTTTTTCCGACTTTGGTGATATCCCCCAAACCGGAAATCCCGACAATCAGCGATGAGACGATAAGGGGAATGACCAGCATTTTAAGGGCATTCAAAAATATTTCACCGATCCAATCCACCGCCGTCATCTGGGGTCCGAACCACCATCCGCAAATTCCCCCCAGAACAATGCCCACTAAAATAAAATATAAGAGCCAGTTATTATTTTTCATATTCAGCCATCAGTTATTTTAAGTTGCTTACTGGAAACCCCTTTGAGAAACTGCTAGAGCAGAGCTGTTTGAATTTTTGATTTTCTGTCCAACAAGCTACCGCGAACAACCTAACGGAGGTTGCCATGACACAGACCGTCGAGTTGATCTACCAGGGCAAATCATACACGTTACCCATCATAGAAGGAACCTGCGGGGAACAAGCGGTGGATATTTCCACCCTGCGAACCGCTACGGGATTGATTACCTACGATCCCGGTTTTGTCAGTACCGGTAGCTGTCAAAGCCAAATCACGTTTCTGGACGGGGAGAAGGGGGTCCTGCTGTATCGAGGCATACCCATCGAACAATTGGCGGAACACAGCAATTTTACCGAAACAGCCTTCTTGCTGATCTACGGTCACCTTCCCAACCAAAAAGAATTGGACTACTTGAAGTATCATGTGACGCATCATTCCATGATTCACGAATCCCTCAAAAATTTATATGATGGGTTTCCCAACAACCCGCATCCGATGGCCGTCTGCAGTGCTGTCGTGGGTTCCCTGTCCACTTTTTACCAGGACCAGCTCAACGTTCAGAACGAGCGTGAGATCGAAATCACCATCCATCGTCTTCTGGCGAAACTCCCCACCATCGCCGCTTACAGCTACAAAAAATCAATCGGTCAACCTTTTTCCTATCCCCAAAATGCTCTGAGTTATACGGAGAATTTCCTGCACATGATGTTCTCCAACCCCTGCGAAGATTATGAAGTGGACCCTCTAGTGGCCAAGGCGCTGGATACCCTTCTCATCCTGCATGCCGACCATGAACAAAATTGCTCCACCAGCACCGTGCGTCTGGTCGGCAGTTCCCGGTGCAATCTATACTCCTCGGTATCGGCGGGCATCTACGCCCTTTGGGGACCGCTCCACGGTGGGGCCAACCAAGCTGTTATCGAAATGCTGCAAGCCATTCAGGATGCCGGCGGTAACGTGAAGCAATTTGTTGATAAGGCCAAGAATAGTGACGATCCTTTTCGGTTGATGGGGTTTGGGCACCGGGTCTACAAAAATTTCGACCCCCGGTCCAAGATCATTAAAAAACTGGCGCATGAGGTATTTGACAAGCTGGGACTCAATGAACCACTACTGAATATCGCCTTGCAGTTGGAAGAAATCGCCCTCCAGGATGATTATTTCATCTCAAAAAAATTATATCCCAATGTGGATTTTTATTCAGGATTGATTTACAAAGCTCTGCAAATTCCAATCAACATGTTTCCGGTGATGTTTGCCATCGGTCGCCTGCCGGGGTGGATTGCACATTGGATAGAGTTGCAAGGGGACAAGGATTTTAAAATTGGCCGGCCACGGCAGATTTATCAGGGACCAGGAAAGACGGATTATATCCCTCTGAAGAAAAGAAAATAATGCGCCGAAGCGGGATGCCCCTATCAACTTTCAGCAAACCCTACAGGGCTTCAATCGAGCACTTGAACGGATAATTTTCAAAAGCGGCGGCCGTATGAACCTGCTGAACCTTGAATTCAGCCCGTTCCAAAGGCAGGGTGTCGACATGGGATGCACCGGTAAGGTGGACTTCCAGCATCAGTTTTTCTGCGGTATGATAATCCTTACTAAAGATTTTGACCAACATACGAATCACAAACTCCGTAGTCGTCACATTATCATCCCACATGATGACTTTATATAACGGCAAATAAGCCGTCTGTTTGCGAGTCTCCTCTTCGGTAACTTCTCCAGGAGCAGGAGCCTCGATATCGGGCAAAGTTTCTGGTAAGGTTTCGGTTGTCATAATTACTAAACTTATAGAAACAAAAGGTTAAATCCAACAAATTCCAGAAGTTTTCTAATCAAATATTAAGTTATTCAGCATCCTTTTTCAATAAATTTTTACAGACTGAATTATGAGCCGGCCAGGGGAGAAATACTCTAAGTATTTAATTTTATTAGCCTTAAGTTCATCTCTGCTCTTGCTGAGTGTTTTCTACCCTGTTCTCGCCGAAATTTCCAGACCCCTCAAAACTTCCGCTCTTATCAACGCCCATGGAGAATACCCCTCGTTTATTCCCAAGGGAGATATCCGGCGCTTTGCCGGGGAAACTCTGACTTATGATATCGACTTCCTTTTCTTCGAAAAGGCGGCCACCGCAAAGGTGAGCTTTTACGAGTACAGGGGGAAATATTTTGCGACGCTGTCTGCCGAAACCAAGGGAGTGGTGGGCTTTTTCACCAATTACCGGAAACACTTTTACAAGGCCTCATTCGATATTGTCGATCAGGGCCGGCGAGTCCAAACCAACAAATTCGAAAGAGATGTGATCGTCGGCAAGGAAAAAGAACGAACCGTTCACTTCCTGGACTATATCTCTCGAACTCACTTCTGGTTCTTGTTCAGCGGAGGGGAGCTGAAAGATCGTTCCCGTGACCCCATTCCAGAAGAGGTCGTCTATGACGACATCCTTGCATTCTTTTACAATTTCCGTAATGGGGTCTACGGAAACCTGGAAAAAGGGAAGACTTACAAAGTCGATACGGTGCCGGAAAAAGACATGAAAAATATTACCACTTATATTAGTACGGAAAAGGAGGAAGAACAATTTCGCATCAGTGAAAACCGGACCAAAAATAATGAAATGCTATTGAAGGTAACCATTCCCAAAGATGTCTTCAAAACGGAAACAGGAGAGTTGATCTTCTGGACTTCCAACCACTATATCCCTCTCGAGACCACGATCAAGGACTACCTCTTGCTGGGAGATTTGCATGGGAAACTGACCAGCGGGATACCGGGTAAATTAAAATAATCCACTGCTCCCCTATTCCTTCCAATCCTCAAGTCCGGTTTTTTAAACATCCCAGGTCGGTAACGGCGGGTCCTGCCAGATATTAACCTCCGATGTTTCATCCAACGTCACCGCACCAAAAACTACAGAATATGGCGCCGTGTGTTCGCAATCGTAATCCACTTTCATTTTGCGGATATCCCATTGGCCGGATTCAGGCCCCACCAGCGTCAACGAGTGGGCAAAACTACCAATCTCGAATCCGCCGGTAAAGGTTTTTCCCTGCGCCACTCCGCCCTGGGTATCTTCCAAGGGCATTTTATGGTTATTGATGGTGAAATGGACCGGCAGATCGGTTCCCGTCTCTCCAGTTTCTATTTCGATATTGAATCGGTTCAGCTTGGGCATGGGATCCTCTAACGGTAATAGGGATTCAAACCACCGGCGTGGTCGGTTTCATCATAAATAGCGCCGACATAGGGCACGGCTTTCCTAAAGGCGCTGTGGATCCCCTGTTTCAGTGTCAGGTCTGCCGCACTGCACCCCTGGCATCCCCCGCCCATTTGAATGGTCACGGTGTTGCCCGTGATCGCCGTGAGGGTAATTTTGCCACCGTGTCCGGCGACTCCGGGATTGACCTCGGTATCAATCACCTTCTGAATCTCTTCCTGCACCACCTGCTCGGAAGGAATCTTTGCGATGATATCCTTTGACACCAAGTCTGCCCCCGCTTCCAGTGTCCTCCGCAGTGCGCCTCCTACTTCCTTCGCGAGGGCTTCCCAATCGGACACCCCCTTGGCTCCCGTTTTGGTGACCACAGCAGTGGAATCGTGGATCAATACCGTTTCGACGGAATCAACGCTGAAGACCGACTCAGCCAAGGGAGAACCCGCCGCCTCTTCAAAATTCGAAAACAACCAGGAATGCCCTTTGAACAAAGGACGATTCACCATAAGCTTGCATTGCTCATTATCCCGCGAAGGCTCGGCTTTAATCAGGATTTGATCGGACGGACCACTCGCCTCCGCCTCTTCGATAACAACCGGAGCCTGAATCACTCTGCGACGGACTGGCGGCTCCTCGGCAAAAGCACTTGGAGAATCTGACGGCTTTGGGCTTTCGCTCACCGCTTCCCCCGCCTGCTGTACTTTGGAGTCCGACCCCGAAAACATTTGCGATAACTTCTTAAGAACTGACATATATAACACTCCTTGATTGCCGGATACGAATACCCGGGCGAATTCAATTACTGTAAAGATCGTACCCTATTAACCGCATTGCAAAAAGACCGGAATCATTTCTGCAAAGAACCCCGCTTCCCACAGATCAATAAATTACATCAAATAATATACTCTAACTATATATTTTTAAATATAAAATATTGAATACAAAATTCGACTTTTAGAAAGCAAACTACAGGGTTCATTACCCGGCAAGGGAAGTATTTTCCAAGGTCGTTAAAGCCGGAAGGCGTCCTGGACGAGTTCGATTTCCCAGGTTTTGGGTTTGTCAGGATCACCTTTAATCCCCACCACGTCGAACCGGCAGTCGCGGTTTTCGACCCGGTGCTGGATCATGAACCCCTTGGCGACCTGGCCGATTTTTCTTTGCTTGCGCGGAGTCACCGCCTCCAGCGGTTCCCCATATTCCGCATCGGCCCGGGATTTGACTTCGACAAACACCAGCACTTGATCGTGCTGCGCGACGATATCGATCTCCCCGGATTTGTTGCGATAGTTTTTCTCGATGATCCGGTATCCCTGCTTCTTCAGAAACTTGATCGCCGCCTTCTCGCCTTCCTTGCCAAAATGTAAACGCTCCTGTGTCACGGACTCTCTCCCGGATTGCGCAACGGATTCCCGCCTGCTATGCTCTGGGCCATGATACTCGGCTGGGAAGACATTGTCGGCGGAACCTCCATACTCGCCTTTCTGATATGGCTGGGCTTTACCGGATTGTTTTATCTGGTGTGCTACCTGGCCGCTCTCAACACCCTCGACCATATCACCAAAAACAGCCCGGTCAAAATCCCCCTGATGTTGGTGATCGCATCGCTGGCCGCGTTTATGATATCGATCTTCAACTACAATCCGTTGATGCTGTTTCTGTTGATGATGATCTCCAATTATTTCCGGGTCAAAAAGCTGGGCGGCCCGGACGACAAGCGGTTTCAGGATCTCACACTCAACCGGCCTCTGTTCTACACCGCCAGCTACCTGTACATCATCGCGCTCTATGGTTTCTCCGCCTGGTTCCAAAGTCCGGTGGAAGTAGGCGACCTCACCCAACCCCTCTGGAAAACCTGGTTCCCGGATATTCACGAAAATTGAAGCCGCCTGTCACCGCATCCTTTTTGGGAACCACATGCCGGTTTTATTCCGGTACGCCACATATTCCTCGCCAAACTGCTCCAGCAGGGCCTTTTCTTCATAATGAATCCGGTACTGGAACCCGAACCACGCAGAGGCCAATCCGAATCCTCCCGCCCACCAGTGATGCGTGGTCAACGCGTACGCCAGGATGACAACCATCATCGCCGTATAGGAAGGATGACGTATCCAGGAATACAGTTTTTCCGTCCGCAGAGTTTGTTGTTCGCGGAAGACGATATCGAATTTGAAGGCCTGAGAGCCCAACTGGTAAACCGCCATCACCCGCATGATCGAGCCTGCGATAAATACAGCCATAATGATTGCTAATTCAGATTGCCCCAGAGGAACACCACTCATTCGGGACACGTAGGACAATCCGATCAAAGCGACGGCAATGGGTAAAGTATGCCCCAACAGCTGCTTGACGTGTGCCCGGTCGAACGTCGCATCGGCAGGCTTTACCGTAATCACAAAGATTACCAGTTCGATGACGCCAAACACCATATTGTGAATCGACTGCACCACGAATCGGGGCTCGATGGTCGTCTCCCATCCGATCGGAATCAAGGGCAGCAGATAAATCATCCCGACCATAAGGATGTTGAAGTTGGTGTTAATGCACAGCGCCACCACCAACACGGCCAGATAGATCAAAAAGTTGGCCATGATCCACCAGAAAGCCCAATGCTCAACCAGCCACACCTGATCCATCCTCACCAGTCCCCTTCACTCTGTTATTTCGACCCTCTCCCCACACCACGCTCAATGCTTAATCCATTGAAATTAAAGCCAATTCCTGTATCATGAATGCAACTTGGGTTCCAGTTCCGCAGGGTATCTGAAAAATATAACCCAAAATAGTATTCTTGTGTTTTTTGAAATGTTTTTGTTATATGATTGGTTCATTGTAATTACTAGTTAGAATCGCCGGGGCCTTTGTAAAACAGGACGTTTACCGGTATTCTCCAAACTTTAAAACGAATCGGCCGCTGACGGCAGAATGGGCCGTCGTAAGCCCCGATTTTGTAAATTAAAACAGGTTTATCATGGATTTGGAAACCCTAAACCTCCCGCCGGAGGTCAAACAGGAAATCGAAGACTTCGCCGCCGAAGTGGAACGCCTTGAAAAAGGCGAAGTGGGTGAAGAGGATTTTAAACGGTTCCGCCTGCAACAGGGCATTTACGGACAACGGCAGGAAGGCGTGCAGATGGTCCGCACCAAACTGCCCTTCGGCCGCATCACTTCCGACCAGCTCACCTGCCTGGCCGATTTCGGAAAAAACTACTCCAACGGGATTCTGCACGTGACCACCCGGCAGGATATCCAGTTTCATTACGTCAAAATCAAAGATGTACCCCAAGGCCTTCAGGATTTGGCGGAACACGGACTGACCTCCCGCGAAGCCTGCGGCAACACCGTCCGCAACGTCACTGCCTGCCACAAAGCCGGCACCTGCAAAGAGGAGAAATTCGATGTCACTCCCTACGCGGGAGCGGTATCCAAATATTTACTTCGACATCCGTTGACGCAAAACCTGGCACGCAAATTTAAAATCAGCCTCGGCGGATGCAAAGGCTGTGGCTTGGGACCGATTCACGATATCGGCATGAACGCTGAGATCAAGGATGGGGTTCGCGGCTTCAAGGTCATCATAGGCGGCGGCTTAGGCTCCTCTCCCCATCTGGCACAACTCTTATCGGAATTTGTTCCTGCCGACCAAATACTGCAAACCTGCGAAGCGATTGTTCAGGTCTTCGACCAACACGGCGACAAACGCAACCGCAACAAAGCCCGTTTCAAGTTTGTCGTGGAAAAATACGGCGTCGAAAAAGTGCGCACGCTTGTGCAGGAAGAATTTGAAAAGTTGAAGGGCACTCAATACCCCGCAATCGAAATTCCCGAAGAGGCCATTCCAAATATCCCGAAGTTTTCGACCAATGGGGATATGGAATCGGATAACGATTTCATTCAGTGGAAGACGCGTAACGCCTACGAGCAGAAGCAGAGCGGATTTTACAACGTGCACATCAAATTACAGTTGGGCGACCTGACTCACGACGAGGCTCGGGCCATCAGCAAAATCGCTTCCGATTACGCCGGTGGCATTCTCGTTTGCACCGTGTTTCAGAACCTCATGATCCCGTGGGTGAAACCGGAAGCCTTCGGCCCGGTTTACAATGCTCTTAAAAAAATCGGCCTGCACAAAGCCGGAACCGAAGAGTTAAAGGATATGACGAGTTGCCCCGGCTCCGAGACCTGCAATCTGGGTATCACGCACTCGCGGGGATTGATCAACAAACTGACCGAGGACGTGGACAACGCAACCACCGATTCGACCGATCTGGATCACATCACCATCAAAGCCAGCGGTTGCCCGAACTCCTGCGGTCAGCATCACATTGCGTCCATCGGTTTTGCCGGTTCCGCGAAAAAAGTTAACGGCGTTCTCGCCCCGCATTACGAAATGATGATGGGCGGCCGCATCACCGAAGACGGAGCCGTTTTCGGCACCAACGTCATCAAACTGCCGGCAAAAAATGCTGCCAACGCAGTACGCCGCTCCGTTGACGCCTATAAGAAAGACAAGCAGGACAACGAATCATTTGTGCAGTTCTTCGACCGGGTCGGTAAAGGTTACTTCTCCAATCTGCTGATCGATTTGAAGGAACTGCCCGATATCGAATCGTCACCCCAATCGTATATTGATTTCCACGCGACCAAAGCTTTTTCACTGGACGACCGGGGACAGGGCGAATGCGCCGGAGCGGTGACGGATATGATCTCCGACCACCTGTCCGAAGCCGAGCGCGCCCTTTTTCAATCGACTCGAGCCTTTGAAAAGAACCAATTTGCCGAAACGGTCCGCCAGGCCAACCGGTCGATCGCTTCCTCCGCTCGCGCTTTGCTGGTGACCGAGGGCATGGATTTTACCGACAACGTGGAAACCCTGAGCAAGTTTGAATCGCTGATCGTCGAAACCGGCATCGTTTCCGAAAAACACGCCGGCGTCACGGAGCGCTATCAGGAAGATCCTGAACAGGCCGACAACGCCAAGGCGAAGGTTATGCTGGACGAAGCACAGGCATTGGTGGACGAATGTCGGAAAGCCAACGATAAGATGCAGTCGGACAAATCGCTCCGCATCCGTGTCGGTTCCAAGGGCAATATCCCCGAAGAGCAGTCCGGCAACGGTAGCGCCGATGCGGCTGACGCCATCCAGTCTATCGATCTGCTGGGTGTCAAATGCCCCTTCAATTACGTCAAAACAAAACTCAAGCTGGAGACCATGCAATCGGGTCAGCGCCTTGAGGTTCTTCTGGACGACGGCGAACCTGCCACCAACGTCCCCCGGAGCGTCCAGAATGACGGGCATAAACTACTGTCCCATGTGGAAGAAAACGGACACCACAAAATCATCATTGAAAAAGCATAACAAAGGGCGGAATGCTTAACAGTATGACTGGTTACGGCCGGTCGGAAAAACAAAATGGAGCTTTCGCCTGCAAGGCGGAAGTCCGTTCCGTCAACAACCGCTTCATCGAAGTCAATACCCGCCTGCCCAAATTTCTGTCCGCACTGGAACTACCTCTCAAAAAACTTATCAAGTCCAAATGCGCACGAGGTTCGTTCGACCTGTTCCTAACCCTGGAAAAAGAAGATGCGGCCGGTGCCGATCTCGAAATCAAACCCAACCTGGGCCTTGCGACTCAATACTTCGAGGCCTTTAAGAAAATCAAAGATGAACTCGGTCTGGCGGGTGACATGCCCATCGAAGCCCTGCTGGGTGTGAAAGACATTATCAAAACAGAGCCGTTGACTCTCGACACGTCTCAGGAAGAGATGATTCTGGAAACGGTGGAAGATGCTCTGTCGGCTCTGATAAAAATGCGGCAGGAGGAAGGCAACAATCTGCAAAGGGACCTTGCCGGCCGGTTGCAGGAGATTCATCAATTGGCGCAAAAAATCCAGGAACGCCAACCCGTCGTGCTGGAAGAATATCGTAACCGTCTTAAAGATAAAATCAAAACACTGACCGAAGGAATGGAATTGGACGAAACCCGCCTGGCACAGGAAACTGCCCTGATGGCAGACCGGTGTGATATTTCGGAGGAAATCACCCGGCTGGAAAGCCATTTTGAGCAATTCAACAGCATGTTTGAAAAAGCCGGACCGATTGGCCGGAAGATGGAGTTCATCACCCAGGAAATCAACCGGGAAACCAATACCATCGGTTCCAAATCAGTAGACTTTCAGGTTTCGCAGAACGTGATCGAGATCAAGAGTCTTCTGGAAAAAATCAGGGAACAAATCCAGAACATCGAATAGAACCGCCCCTGGCCGGGCGAATTTCAACAACCTCACCTTTCTATGGCTCAAAAAGGATTACCTATCATCATCTCAGCACCCTCCGGCGCCGGCAAAACGACCCTCTGCCAGGCCCTGAAGAAACGGTTGCCCGATCTCAATTTTTCCGTATCACACACCACACGACCGCCACGCGAAAACGAACAGGATGGAGTGGATTATCATTTCATTACCAAGAAAAAGTTCATGGAGATGACCGACCGCGACGAATTTCTGGAGTGGGCTCAAATTCACGGCAACTATTACGGAACGGCCCGCAAAAATATCACAGACACCCTGCAAAAAGGGAAAGATCTCGTACTCGAACTGGATATTCAAGGGGTGGAGACCCTGCGTAATCTAAAATACCGGGGAGTTTATATTTTCATTCTGCCCCCCTCCATGGAGGAACTCGAAAAGCGATTGACGGGACGCGGAACGGAATCGGACAACCAGATCAAACAACGCCTCGAAGCAGGCAAAAAAGAAATGGCCAAAAGCCGTCTCTATGATTATGCCGTGACCAATACGAATGTCGACGAGTCGGTGGGTACTATGCTTGCTATCATCCATGCTGAAAAAAAACGGATGAGCCGTTACCAACCCGATTGTCCGGAAATCCGGAAAATCATTGAATCGGGAACCGCCTGATCATGTCCAATCTGGATTTAATTCAACTCGTCAAAGAAAAAGTTCAATTGCTGAAAGCCTATCGTGTGGAAAATATCGATTGCGAAATCAAACTCCACGCCAATGAAAACTCGTTTCCGCCGCCTCCGGAAATTCTCAAGCAGTTCGAAGAGGTTTTTAAATCCACCGAGTTGAACCGCTACCCGGACCCCGACTGCGGCTCCCTGAAGCAAACGCTCGCCAAGCGATTGGACGTAGCACCCGAAAACCTGGCTATCGGCAACGGGTCCGACGAGTTGATTCAGATCCTCCTGCAGGTTTTCTGTGATCCCGGCGAAACGGTCGGCTTTCCCGATCCCACCTTTGCCATGTACTCCATTATCGCTCAGGGAATGGGCCTGAAGTCGCAAACCCATCCACTGGATGACCAATGGGATTTTAAAGCAGAACCATTTCTCGAAACCATGGAGGCCAGCCAGGCCCGCATCGCTTTTTTAAGTTATCCCAACAACCCGACGGGCAATTGCTTTTCCGCGCGGGAAGTGCAAAAAGTCATCGAAAATTTCTCCGGCATTGTGGTGCTGGACGAGGCGTATCATGATTTTGCCGGGAAAAGTTTTCTTTCCGAATTGCCGAAACACAACAATCTGATCATCTTAAGAAGCCTGTCCAAAATCGGCTTGGCCGCCCTGCGGGTGGGATATGCAGTCGCGGACCCCATCATCATCGACCAGATCGACAAGGTAAGGCTCCCTTACAACTCCAGCACCCTTTCCCAAAAATTGACAGAACGGTTGCTGAACCACTTCGCTCCCGTGCAAAAACAGCTGGACGCCCTGATAAAAGAACGGGACAGAATGATCCGGGAGCTCTCCAAATTCAAATCCTTCAAAGTCTTTCCATCCGACGCCAATTTCGTGCTCTTCCGAGTGAAACAGGATTCCGATGCCCTCTTTAAGCAGTTGATGGAAAGCGGCATATTGATCCGCGATTTGAGCAGTCACCCCCGCCTCAAAAACTGCCTGCGGGTCACCATTGGCACACCCGGCGAAAATAAGGCGTTTTTAGAGAAAATGTCACATATAATCAAATAATTATGGATATTTGGGTCATTTTCTGATCTCCTATTAGTATGGCAGGTCAACTGGCAAAATCATTTCGACAGCGGCTCCAATCCAGGCTGATTCTATTCTTCGCAGTGATGGGGGTCACGGGAATCGTCTTTATCGTTCTCTTGTACAATTATGGCAATACCCCCGCCAGCTCAAGCCCAGTGGAGCAGGTAGTCGACATCAAACCCGGTATGAACCTCAGGCAAGTCGCCAATTTTCTCGCCGAAAAAAAATTGCTGGATGAGCCCAGCGCATTCGTCCTGTACACCTATCTTCAGGGAAAGCAAAACCGCATTCAGGCGGGAGAGTACCGATTTTCTCCATCTATTCCTCCCTGGAAAATCTTGGAGTCCCTGACCAACGGCACGGCCATTCTGTATACGGTCACGATTCCAGAAGGCTACCGAATCACGGAGATAGCAGAATTATTTGAGAAAAAAGGCTTGGCGAACAAGGAAGCATTCATCGCGGAAACGCGCAATCAGAAATTACTGGATGCTCTCCAAATTTCTTCAGGAGGTAGTCTGGAAGGCTATTTATACCCTGATACCTATAAGTTTTCTAAAGCGGCAGGAGCCAAAAAGATCGTTAAAACCCTGGTGGATACCTTCAAGCAGCGTGTCCAAAAACCCGAACTGATGCAACAGGCAAAAGCCGGAAAGCTCACGTTTCACGAAATCGTTACCCTGGCCTCCCTGATCGAAAAAGAAACCGGCCTTGGAGCGGAAAGAAAATTGATCTCTTCGGTTTTTCACAATCGTCTGGTTAAGAAAATGCGTTTGCAGACGGACCCGACCGTCATCTACGCCATGGTCAATTTCGACGGCAATATCCGCAAAAAGGATCTGTCGATTGACTCGCCTTACAACACCTACAAGCATTTTGGACTTCCCCCCGGTCCGATTGCCAGCCCAGGCCTGGACTCCATTCGGGCGGCAATGGAACCGGACCATTCGGATTTTCTCTATTTCGTTTCCCGCAAGGATGGAAGCCATCAGTTTTCCACCAACTACAAAGACCATACCCGGGCCATCCAAAAATACCAGCTGAGCCACCGGGCTCGCGGTTGATAAAAAATACTATATATTTATACAGTTACGCATATCTACGTAAAGCAACAGATTATCTGTTTGCGCCTCTCAATTGAGATTCATCCTCCCTACCCCAGCAGTCGCAATTATTGCTTTCACCACTTGTTTTTTTAGCGTACTTTGACGATAAGAAACCAATAAACCCCTACCCCATGTCTCATGAAATTTAAAATCATACTCTCATTTCTACTACTTCTGACCTGGCATCTGCCCGCGAGTGCGGATTTCCTAAGAATCGACGAGTACAAAGCCGCACTCAAGGTCGATCCCAGGGATCATATCGCACATTACGGTTTGGGCCGGGCTTACCGGCAAATGGGGTTGTACGAGGACGCCATCAATGAATTTGAGGAAGTTTTAAAATTGGAACCGTTGTTCCCGGCCGCTTATTTTGAAGCCGGCGAAAGCCATAAAGCCTTAAAACGTTTCAAACAAGCCGCGAATGCCTATCTGGAGGCGGTCCAAATGGACCCTCATTATCCCGAAGCCCAATACGGATTGGGTGATACCTACCGCATTATGGGACGGTATGCGGCGGCCATTGATCACCTGAAGGAGGCCATCCGCCTCAATCCGAATCTCAGCGAACCCTATTTTGCCTTGGGGAAAACCCATGCCGCTCAAGGCAATCACAAACGCGCCATCCAGGAATACAACAAAGCGCTTAATTTGAATCCCCTGCAACCGGAGTGGCTGTACGCCCTGGGCCAGAGCTACGAAGTCAAAAAACAATACCGGCGGGCCATGGCGGAATACCGCCAGGTGCTGGATCTGGATGCCAATTTTTACCGGGCCTATTCCGGCATCGGGCGGATTTACTTCAAACAGGGGAAACCGCGCAGGGCCTTGCCACTCTTGAAGGACGCCTTGCTGGTTTACCCGAAGGACGATGCCGCGCTGGACTACCTCGGGCGCGTCTACTTTGCCCTGGGCCAGCATAAGAAAGCCCTTCACCATTTGGAGCAATTGATCCAGGTTCGTCCGAAAAGCGCTGAGGCTCATTTCCAGTTGGGCGAAGCCTACATGTCCCGAAATAACTATTCCAAGGCCAGCCATTATTTTCAGGAAGCCGTTCGGTTGGACGACCGCCATAAACGGGCGCACTTCCAGCTGGCGAAATCTTTTGAGAAGCTAAACGACTTGGAGCAGGCGGCGCGGGAATATGGCCGGGTCGTACAAATCGATCCTAAACATTCACGCGCCTATTTCCGACTGGGCCATATCCATATTAATTTGAAGCAGTACGACCAAGCCGTGAAAGCTTATGAAGCGGTGCTTCGGATCCAACCCTTAAATAAGGATGCCCAGGAGCAACTGGCCATCGCTTACGTTCATATCGGGAATTACAAGAACGCGATTCAGGGCTTTCAAAAAATCTTAAAGCACAAATCCAAGTCGGCGGATCTCTGGTTCCAGTTGGGGAAAGCTCATTATTTTGAAAACAATTACCGGGAAGCAATTCCCGCGCTCCATGAGTCCTTGCGCCTGAATCCCAATGTTGCCTGGGCCTATTTTTATCTGGGTGAGTCCTATCTGAAATCAGGAAATCTCAAACAGGCCACTCGGCCCTATCGCAAGGCGTTGTCTTTGAACCCTGAATTGACCGAAGCCGAACTCAGCTTGGGCATTGCTTACACACAACTCCACCAGCCGAAATACGCTTTGTTTTATCTGATAAAAGTGATCGAACGGGACAGCAAAAATTCAGAACTGTATTTGCTGATGGCGGAAAACTATTTGAGGCTCGGCAAACACAAGGAAGCTATCGCCCCTTACAAAAAAGCGCTGGAGGTAGACCCGAGCAATCAAAAAATATGGCTCCACCTGGGAACGATTTATCTGAAAATGAAACGGTACGATGATGCGATCGAGACCTATCACAAAGTTTTACAACTGTCCCCCAACAACCCTCTCATTTATTACGAGATGGGGAAAGTCAATACCACCGTGGGGCGTCACGAAACAGCCCTTAATGCCTATGTCAAGGCCATCCAGCTTCGGCCCAATTATCTGAAAGCGCGTTACCGCCTGGGCCTGTTATTGGAATTAATGGGGAGGCAAAAAGAAGCGATCAAACTATTTCAATCCGCTCTGAAAATTCAGCATAAAGGGGATCGCATCTATCTCAGCCTGGCCTGGGCTTTGACCGAAGAGAAGCGGTTCTACGAAGCGGTGGATATCCTGAACAAGTCGATCACGCGGAACCCGAAAAATCCGGAGTCCCACTATGCCTTGGGATGGGCTTATCAGGGATTGGGACGCATGCCGCTGGCGGTTCAATCTTATCAGGAAGCCCTGCGCCTCAACCCCAGCCATTCGGGAGCCCAGTTCAAATTGAATCTTGTCCAGGCCCAGATGAAAGGCATGGACCCCGTCCCGGTTTCCACAACTCCCTTGATACCCGTACCCATCTTGGAAGATTGAGTCCAACCTCGCCCAACCAAGGTAACCCGCTGATTTTTTTCAACCTCGCATTGTTTTGAAACGGGTTCAAGCGGGTCTTCCAAAATCCTTTGCTGGTCCCAAAAACCCCAAATTCTTCTAAAATCCAACCCCCTTGAACCCCTTCAAAAATTGGCGGTTAAACCGATCCCCCGGCAGAATCGAAGTAACAATAACATCACATTTTCGGCCCTATATTTAAGTTGACAGTCGCCGGACCCCCCCTATATACTTCGGATTTCGTTTTGGATTTGATATAGTTGAATCGCGAATATCCTTGTAAAATTGGGAGTCTCAGCAGGCTCCCGATACTTGGCAACCCCTATTTTGGAATCTTTTCATGGATACCCCGGATAACGAAAATACAGCCGAAGAAACCGCGACCGAAACCGCTCCGGAAGAAAAAAAGATCTGCATGGAAACGGTTTGCCGGGTACTGGATAGTTTTCCCAACCGGTCCCGGCGGTATCTGATTCCGATGTTGTCGAAAATCCAGGCGGAGTTCCGTTTTCTCCCTGAGGACGTCATCAAACTGGTGATGAAGGAACTAAAAATTACCCGTGCGGAAATTTATGGGGTGATTTCTTTTTATCATCAATTCCGGGTCACCGAGCCGGGGAAATATATATACAGATTGTGTTATGGTACCGCCTGCTTTGTGAAAGGAGCGCCCATCATTGCCGAGAAATTGAAGGAAAAATACCACATCGGGCAGGGAGAAACGGATGAAACCAAGCTGTTCACTCTGGAATTTGCTTCCTGTCTGGGGAACTGTGGCGCCGCGCCCATGGCCATTATCGGGGACGATACCTACGGCAGTATCGACCCTGAAAAAACCATCGAAATCGCTAAAAACTATACCCTTTAATTGTTAATGAAACCAAGGAGCCCATAGCTGTTATGAGCACCGTTGTTAAAAAAACGATCAATTTTACTCTGAATGGAGAACCCATCACCGCTCCCGAGGGAACGGTGATTCTGGACGCCGCCAAACGAAAAGGCGTCTTTATAACCAATTTGTGCTCCAGTCCGAAACTGAAACCCTTCGCCGCCTGCCGCACCTGCATGGTGGAAACCGTGGTCGACGGTAAAAAGGAGCTGGTGTATTCCTGCACCCACCCGGTCTCCGAAGGGATGGCAGTGAAAACCGAAACCGAGGAAACCGACCGCTATAACAAATCCTGCCTGGAAATGCTGTTGGTCGAACACCCTCTGGACTGCCCCATATGTGACAAATCCGGAGTGTGCCCTCTACAAGACAACACCGATGCCTTGAGCATGTACAACGGGCGTTTTGAAATCCAGCGGCGCAACGAACCGAGCATCAAGACCAATCCCATCATCGAGTTTTATCTCAACCGATGCATCATGTGCGGCATGTGCGTTCGTATCTGTGATGAAACCCAGGGCGTGCAGGCACTCGATTATCACAAGCGCGGTTACAAAATCACCATCGGTACCGCCAACGAAGAACCGTTGGATTGCGAATTCTGCGGGCAATGCATCACCATCTGCCCTACCGGCGCTTTGATGGACCTGACCTCCCAAGCACGGGGGCTGGCCAACATGTTCACCAATACGGAGACTACCTGTAATTTCTGTTCGTGGGGCTGTACGATCAAACTGGAAAC
>QIDN01000157.1 GCA_003229345.1 Nitrospirota bacterium
GCGAAGCTGCTCGCTCCGTGGACGAACACCTTATGGGCTCTACCTTCC
The DNA here is from genome assembly GCA_003229345.1 of Nitrospirota bacterium. Taxonomy (GTDB): domain Bacteria; phylum Nitrospinota; class Nitrospinia; order Nitrospinales; family Nitrospinaceae; genus SZUA-226. Next base: position 49 of record QIDN01000157.1, read on the forward strand.
TGCCTCACAGCGAGTTTCTGTAAAAACTTCTCCAAATGCGCAGGCTCTATTTAAAGCCATGCGAACAAATTATTAAAATCAAGGATGGGAAGTTGTTTTATTTACCCAGGGAAACGATAAGTTCCACACGTTTGTGGATGCCCAGTTTCTTGAAGATGCGTTTGAGATGAAACTTGACGGTGAAGGCGCTGATGGCAAGCATTTTTGAAATTTCAGCGTCGTTGTAACCCTGGGCCGCAAGCTGGACGACTTCTTTTTCCCGCCGGGTGAGTCCGGCATTTTCCACTTTGATATTTTGGGAAAAAGTGGGTTTGGGGTTGGTTGGGTGTGAGTTGTTCTTTTTTTCCAAACAGCCTTGGATTTTTTCAAATAAGTCGTCCCGATTCACCGGCTTCAAAACATAATCGTCCAGATCCAGGCGTAGAGCTTCAATCGCGGTTTCCATGGATCCATAACCCGTTAAAATCATAATCGAAGTTTCAGGATTCAATTCTTTGATTTTTCGCGATACTTTCAGGCCGTCCATGTTCTCCATTTTTAAATCAATGATCACAAGATCGTGTTGATGCATTTCAAAACATTTCAGACCCTCTTCGCCGGATTCCGCTGTGGTGACCTCATACCCACTTTCTTTAAGGTCATCGCTAACCGCTTCCAAAAGAACTTTTTCGTCATCTATAAGTAGAATGGAGTTTCCGGTCATTTTGGTGTTTTGATTCTTCAAATGGTTGCTAAACATTGAAATTAGATGTAAGTGGGGCATAGTATCAAAATAATTTCGATAAAACCTAGCGAAAAGAAGTAGGTTGTTGAAAATAATTGGTAAACGGAACCCTAAAGGGAGGATTTTTTTTATAGAAATTAATTCTTTTGGGGTGAGTTCACCTAAAACAGGGTAATTGAGAAAAGTCAAAATTTCAGGCGCTGGAAGATCCCTTTCAGTTTTTCTTTGACGGGCTTGCCGTCGATTTCGGCGAGTTCATGAAGCAGTTCTTCTTGTTTCTTGTTTAATTTTTTAGGAGTTTCAACAATCAGCTGGATGATCTGGTCTCCCCGGCCGTGTCCTCTGATTTGCGGGATACCGGCTCCCTGGATGCGGTAGCGATCACTGGATTGAGTTCCCGGAGTGATGGAGATCACTTTAGTTTTATTGCCGAGCAAAGGGACCTCGATCTCCGCGCCGAGAGCTGCTTGTGAAAAAGAGATATTCAGTTGGCTATAGATGTCCATACTTTCGCGGTGAAAAAACTCATGGGCTTGGACGTGGACAAAAACATAAAGGTCGCCGGCAGGCATTCCCGGCGCCGCTTCCCCTTCGCCACGAAGGCGAAGCCGCGATCCGTCGTCTACACCTGCAGGGATATTGACTGAGATTTCTTTTTTGTCGACTTCCACGCCTTCTCCGTGGCAGGTCCGGCAGGGGTCCTTGATGATTTGTCCGGTTCCATGGCAGTGAGGGCAGGGGCTTTGCAAACTGAAAAATCCCTGGGAACGCACCACCTGTCCGGTTCCGCGGCAGGTACCGCAATAAACGGGTGAGGTGCCGGGTTTGCATCGAGAACCTTTGCAGGCTCGGCAGGGCACGTGTTTGCGGACGTCCACGGACTTTTCCGTTCCGAAAGCGGCCTGCTCGAAGGAGATGGTGATATCGGCGCGTAAGTCTGCGCCGGTTCTCTGACCACCGCCGCCACCGAAGAAATCACCGAAGATGTCTCCGAAGGTGGAAAAGATATCTTCAAATCCGCCGAACCCACCGGCTCCTTTTCCTTTTAAGCCTTCGTGTCCAAATTGATCATAGATGCCTCTTTTTTCCGGATCGCTCAGGACTCCGTAAGCTTCTGCGGCTTCCTTGAAACTTTCTTCGGCTTCTTTATTGCCTGGATTTTTATCCGGATGGTATTTGAGTGCCATTTGGCGGTAGGATTTTTTTAATTCAGATTCGGAAGCATTGCGGTCAACACTCAAGACTTCATAATAATCTCGCTTCACTCAAGCTCCTTACTGTTTTAGTTTTGCCACTTTAACTTTGGCGGGTTTGAGTAATTTGTCTTTAAAAAGGTAACCCGGTTCCAGTTCTTCCACAACCTCATTATCTTTATCCGGGTCGGTGGTGTCTTCAGTCATGAACGCTTCATCCGTTTGGGGATTGAATTTGCGTCCTGACGTGGAAATGGTTTCAACTCCGCTTTCTTTGAGCGTGCTGAGCAGATGGGAATAGGTCATTTCGATTCCCTGCCTCAGGCTTTCGTAGTCGGCAGAGGATTGAGCGGAATCGATCGCTCTTTTGAAATTATCCATAATGGGGATCAGCTTTTTGAAGAAATCAGCCTTGATCTGCTCGAGTCGATTCTCGTTTTCCTTTTGAAGGCGAATGCGGATTTCATCGGTTTCCGCCGTTTTGGCTTTATAAGCAGCAATATATTCCCGAAGCTGTTTGTCCTTGGCTTCTGCTTGATCTTTTAATTGCTGGACGTAGGAGGGGAGGCGTTCTTTGGGCTCACCGTCCAGGGCTCCTTCTTCATCTTCGTGAGCCCAATGACGCCGGTCACTGACGGTGAACCGGGGTGTTTCCTGATTCTCAATATTCTCAGTCTGACGGGCTTTGCTTTTTGGCTCGCTCATAAATGCACCACATGGGATAAATATTAAGCGGGGAAGCCGGAAAACCAGCTTCCCCGCTCGGGAGAGACAAAATCCCCTAAGGGAGGTGAGAAACCGGGCAAGCCCGGTTTCTCGATACTAGCCGGAGCGATGTTCTAAGACACCCACCAGCCTTGGCAATTACTTTTCTTTACTGACGTCTTCAAATTCGGCGTCGACTACATCCTCGTCAGACTTGTCGGAACCATTTTCACCGCCACCCTCACCTGATTCGGGACCACCTTCCGGTCCGCCTTCAGGACCTCCTTCGGAACCGGAGGCGTCGGTTTGTGCGTACATTTTCTGAGCCAGGGTATGGGATGCCTGAGTCAGGGTTTCGATCTGGCTTTTGATTTGCTCGACATCTGGTTCTTCGCCTTCCAACACCTTTTTGGCTTCGGCGATGGCCGTTTCCGCTACTTTGACGTCTTCTTCGCCCAGCTTTTCTTTATTCTCCCGGATGGTTTTTTCGGTGCTGTAAATCAGGGAATCGAGCTGATTGCGGGCGTCGATCGCTTCACGCCGTTGTTTGTCGGCATCGGCGTTGGTTTCGGCATCCTTCACCATATTTTCGATTTCGCTGTCACTGAGACCGGTGTTGTCGGTAATGGTGATTTTTTGTTCCTTGCCGGTGCCCTTGTCCTTCGCGGATACATGGAGAATACCGTTGGCATCAATGTCGAAGGTGACTTCGACTTGCGGTACGCCCCGGGGCGCGGCGGGAATCCCGTCGAGGTGAAATTTACCCAGCGAACGGTTGTCTTTCGCCATTTCCCGTTCTCCCTGGAGCACGTTGACTTCGACGCTCGGCTGGTTGTCCGAAGCGGTGGAGAAGGTTTCGGCCTTGCGCGTGGGAATCGTGGTATTGCGATCGATCAGACGCGTGGTGACTCCGCCCATGGTTTCGATTCCCAGGGACAGGGGAGTGACGTCCAGCAACAGGATATCTTTGACATCTCCTGAAAGGACGCCGGCTTGAACAGCGGCGCCCAAGGCTACAACTTCGTCTGGGTTAACGCCGCGGTGAGGTTCCCTTCCGAACAGGTTCTTGACGATTTCCTGAGTTTTTGGAATCCGTGTAGAACCACCCAGCAGAATCGCTTCATGAATCTTACTGGAATCCAGTCCGGCATCTTTGAGGGCTTTTTTGCAGGGCTTTTGGGTGCGCTCCAGCAAATCGTCCACTAATGACTCGAACTTGGCGCGAGACAGTTTCACGTTGAGATGCTTGGGACCTGTTTGATCGGCGGTAATGAACGGGAGATTGATGTCGGTTTCACTGGTAGAGGAAAGCTCCATCTTGGCTTTTTCCGCCCCTTCTTTCAATCTTTGCAGGGCCATGCTGTCGTTGGACAGATCGATTCCGCTGTCTTTTTTGAATTCAGTCACCAGCCAGTCGATGATGCGTTGATCGAGGTTGTCACCGCCGAGATGGGTATCCCCGTTGGTAGCTTTCACCTCGACGACGTTGTCGCCGACTTCCAGAATGGAGATATCGAACGTACCGCCGCCAAAGTCATAGACGGCGATCATGTGATCTTTATTTTTGTCCAGGCCGTAAGCGAGTGCGGACGCGGTCGGCTCGTTGATGATTCGCTTGACATCCAGACCGGCGATTTTTCCGGCATCCTTGGTGGCTTGTCTCTGGGCGTCGTTGAAATAAGCGGGTACGGTGATCACCGCTTCCGTTACAGTTTCTCCCAAATAGGCTTCGGCTGATTTTTTCAGCTTTTGCAGAATCATGGCGGAGATTTCCGGTGGACTGTATTGTTTACCCTGGACTTCGATTCGCACGTCATGTTTGGAACCCTTCACAACTTTATAGGGAACCATTTTCATTTCTTCGCTGACTTCGTCATAGCCCCGTCCCATGAATCGCTTCACGGAAAAAATGGTGTTTTCAGGGTTGGCAATGGCTTGGCGCTTGGCCACTTGACCCACCAGAATTTCTCCTTCCTTGGTGAACGCCACAACGGATGGAGTGGTCTGGTTGCCTTCCTCATTGACGATGACTTTCGGCTCACTTCCTTCCATCACGGCGACCACGGAATTGGTGGTCCCTAAATCGATTCCAATGATCTTTCCCATGAGTGTAAATCCTTTCAAAGTATGCGATATTAGTATTAGGTCTTATATTTAAAGTAGTTACCGTTTTTCGAGTATTTGATGTTACTTGGTTAAATAAAATCCCTCGGAGGCAGAGTCAAGCTGTGGGGTCTTAAAATATTTTAAGGGGATAAGAACGGGTTTTAAGAGAGTATTTATATAAACTTTTTAAAAACAATAAGTTAACTAATATTAACTGTGGCTTCTGAGACAAATCAAGTTTGAGAGAGGTGCCATGAATAAAAAAAATGCGAAAGATCAAAGAGAATTTTCCCGGGTGGATCTCAAAGTACTTGCCAAAGTGCAGGCCAAGGGCCGGGAAATCGTTTCAAGAGGAACCCGCGATGTCAGCGTGAGGGGTGCATTTGTGCATTGTGATTCTGATTGGTCGATGGGGACGGAATGTGAGATTCATTTGATTCTGGATGGCCAGAATCCGCCTGTGGATATTAAAGTCAAGGGTAGGGTTCAGCGGATTACTGAAGAAGGAATAGCGTTGGTGTTTACCGAGGTTAGTCTTGAGGCCTATGAGCACCTCCACAACCTGGTACTGTTGAACACCGACAACGCGGAAAAAGTAGAGCGGGAATTTAAAAACCACCTGGATCTGAAAAAAAAATAATCTTCCTATGCTGGGCTGAAAGTTTTTAAAAATGAAGGTTTGGGGGATGATCAAAAAACAGGCCCGCTAAAAAGGCGGGCCTTATAATTTATTCCTGATTTTCGTCGAGGCCTTGGTGGAGCTCTCCCATAAACAGGGTGGCACTCTCCTTGGTGTCTGCTTTGAGCCTTTCTTTTCTATCCGCGATCTCTTCCAGCTCCTCTTTGCCCTCGGAGGTTAAGGCCCAGGGAGTGATGGACTTTTTGGCTTTTTTGATGGCCTCGGTAATTTTGAGCAATTTGTCCGAATCCAAATCCCGAATAGACAACAGGGCATCCTCATGGCCGTCATAGGCACACCAAGCCATGGTATAGCAGCTAGTGTTTGCCCGGATCATTTTCAGGGTGATGTTGGCAAAATGGCAATGCACCCCAATAAAAGCGCATACTTGGATCTTATTATGCTGGATGGTCAAATTAGGATGGCAGGGATTCATTACCGCTTCCGGGTCGATTTTGGGATAAATGGGTCGGTAATCCGGCATGGGGATGATATTCATTCCGGGAACTTCTTTCACCAGATTCAGCGTCAGCTCCGCTTTGTGCCGGGTTTCCTCGTTCCATCCCCAAACCAGCATCGGTCCGGGAAACAAGGTCGGGTTCCTTCGGGTTAGTAATTCGTGCGCAAGGATTTCGAGAGCCTTATCCTCCGGGACATGTTCCCCTTCAACCAATTGATTTGGACTTCCTTTTTCGGGCTGAAAAATTCCCATCGACGCGGCCGAAGGCGGTAGAAATCCTGCTGGACCCAATTCTAATTTCGGCATTCTAATAAACCTCCAAATATCAATTATTTAAGATAAACCCGTAAGGGGGCTAAGCCATTTTATGTCTGCCCATGAGCATCTATTAAAAAAAAACGATGGAAACGGGCAGATTGATCTATCAAATCTATAAGACCCCGGATGGTATTATTAAATACGAAAACTGTCAATATATTAATGAGATAAATTTGGAGGGTGCTAATGGCAATTCAGGTGCGTTCGTCAAGCCCCCTGTTGCTTTCCCCATTCAAATGGATTTTGCCTCCAAGTGTCGATCACTTGTTTTTCCTCTGAAGGGATATATCCTTCCTTTACGGCCACCCGGAGGAGGGAATCCAAGTTTAAGAGCGTATGGAGCTGGCATTGAGACTTTTCAAACCGCTCTCTCGCTTCGGGAAAACCGTAGCTGAAGATTCCCAGACAGTGTTCGACTACTCCGCCGGCTTCCCGCACGGTATCGACAGCTTTTAAGGCGCTTCCGCCAGTGGATATCAAATCCTCCACCACGACCACGGCTTGTCCGGGTTTCAGTATGCCTTCCACCTGGTTTTTCAACCCGTGCTCTTTAGGAGAGGAGCGAACATAAACCAAGGGTAACTTTATCAGGTTGGCCAGGGAGGTGGCATGGGGAATGCCCGCGGTGGCGACCCCGGCAACCGTGTCGACCCGGATGTCTTCTTTTTCGATGATGGCTTTCATGCCCTCAGCGATCAGAGTCCGATGCTCGGCATTGCCCAAAAGCATTCGGTTGTCATTGTATAAGGGCATCCGGTAACCCGAAGCCCAGGTGAATGGATTTTTGGGATTAATTTTAATCGCCCCGATTTCGAGACTGATCTTTGCCAGTTGTTGTGCAAATGCCATTTAAGGTGGATTCTCCTCTGAGATCCTAAAAGGACCGGTGAATGAACGAGGATCCTCTGGATCCGTCAAAGTTCCCTAAACCTTTGAGGGAAATGCTGAACAGGAAACGGGTTTCGCTGGTTTTGAATGTGCCGGTAAAAATGTTACGGTCGATGTAATCGAGGGTAAATCCCCAGCACATGCATTTGTCATTATAAGTCAACCGGGCGTTATGTTCTAACAGGGTGTTGGTGAGTTCATCATACCGGATGCTGTACTTTGCATTCCATCCTTTTGGCAAGGTGATGTCCAGGGTACCCAGGATGCTGGCCAACTGATTGTTTTTTTCCCGCCGCTCAAAAATCAGCATCAGCCATTGGTTCAGTTTGATGCCGGTGTCAATGTTCCAGGTTTCCAGAACATCACTGTAGATGTTGTAGGTGAAGTCGGTGTTCAGGAAAAAATTATCAGAGAGTTTGCTGTCCAGATCGAAACGAATGGGAGAAAAAGGGCGGCGGGGATTCCCCGGAATCACTTGTCCCCGGGCTTCGTCCAGATCGTATCTCTGGCTGATTTCCAAGCGGGCGATTTGCATCACTTCCGTACTTTTGCTCCCGCCGTCTCCTTTTCGGAGCAGACGCTGGACCAGGAAATAGCTAAGCTGGTTTACGTCCTCAACGGCGTCAATGGCATCCACCACGCGTATCTTGGCTCGGTCGTTGCGGTCCATATCCGGTATGTAATTATACTGAATGCGGGGCTCGATCACATGCTTGTAGCTGGCGCCATCCGGATCATCGGATAAAAAGATCCGGTTGAACTTGGGACCTTCCAGTGAAACGTTCACATCCATCATTTCCCGTGAAAAACTACCTTTCTCAGTGACGGTGATTGGGGGTGGGGGGAGGCTGACTTGGAGATCTTTGTTGTAGAAGGTTTCCCGGAAACCCACCCGGGGAGTCAATTGCAACCACGGCGCAATGTCTATGGGAAAGGCCAGGCTGGGATGGAAATCAAAACGCTGGGTGGTTTCAATTATATCCGAGGAACTACTTGTGTCGAGATCAAACAAAAAGTTAGTGTAGCTGGCTTCCTGATCGAAATATGTACTTAAAAATCCGGTGTCTACGGGTTGTGTTTTGTAGGTGACCGTGGGAAGAATCCCAAACGTTTCGTCCAGGGTAAACTGTTCGCTTTCGCGGAAGCGGGTCAAGACATCGAAAGAATGGTTATCCCATTTTCGAAACAAACTGGCGTAAGAGTCCGAGCTCCGGCGGGTTCTCAGCGCAGTCTGATTTTGAAAGGTTTTGTTGAAATTGGCTTTCGATGTCTGGTCGATCTTGGCATTCAATTTGAACCCGAGAGGCAGGTGTTGACGGTGAACCGCATCGAGTTTCCAGAAAGTACTTTGGGTTAAATCATCATCCAGAAACACGAAGTTAACCTGTCCGGATGTGGTTTTGCTGGGGGCATACCGGAACTCTGACCGCGAACGGATGCCTCGCTTTTCAACGTAATCGGCACCGAGCGTGGCATCGGCCCACTGATTGATGGCCCAGAAATAGGTCATCGCCACCGTTTCCCCGTCCACGTTGCTGGTGGAAACTTTGGGGACGAGGAAACCGGATTTTCGTTTGGTCAGGATCGGAATATAGCCGACGGGAATATACATAATGGGAATATTTTTAATTCGAAACACACCTCCCGCGAACCAGGCCCGGTCGTCGAGAATTATATCGGCATCGGCAACGTCGATTTGCCAATCGGGAATCTCCCCTGTGCAGGTGGTGAGCGTCGCATCCTGGGCAGTGTAATGATTCTCCGATAATTTGGTTACCTCCTCCCCGGTAATGTAATACAGATCAGCCAACTTCCCGGTCACGTTGAACAATCGCCCCTTTTCGGCCTTTATGTTGAATTGCGCCTTGTCAGCCTGGAATTTTGTTCCCTGTTCTGCGGTCATGATGACATTTCCCTTGGCTTGGCCCTTACCGGTCTCGGTGTTGACGATAATTTCATCGGCGCTGATAGTCCGCACACCGTAAGTGACCACGACATTTCCCTCCGCTTTGACCAGGTTTTTTTCAACCAGATGAAGCAGTCGATCGGCCGTTAAATTCACCGGTTCGTTCTCTTCGGCAGAAGAGGTCTTACCCGAAGAAGCGGTTTTTTTTTGAGAGGATTCGGATTTCAGCTCCAAGTCTGGATCAAGGATATCGGGCCCCGAGGGCTCCTGATAGGGGATGGTATCCTGTTGTGCCCAGGAATCCGGGAGAAACAGCCCGGTGGACAGGGGTAGAAGAAAGGCCAAGAGGATGGTTTTATGAATTATGGATTTGATTTTCAATAACCTGCTTAGCCTCAGCTACCGTGAATAGAGAACCTGTGATAACGATCAGGTCGTCGGGATCAGCCACTTGATAGGCGCGATCCAAAGCCGATGGAATTTCATCCACCCGATCGATGGGATTGGTGAAGTTTATAAATGCTTTCCGGATTTGTTCCGGAGGTGTACTTCTATCGCTTTTCGGCTGGGTCACTACTATATAATCGGCATAATCTGAAATTATTTTAGTGATTTCTGCCAACGGCTTGTCCTTCATGATTCCCAAAACCCAGATTTTTCTTTTGTGCGGAAATAACTCGGAAAGAGATGCCGTTAACTTTTTAAAGCTATCTGAATTATGAGCACCATCCAAAATAACAGAAGGATTCGTGCCGCACATCTCCAGGCGGCCAGACCAGCTCGCTGACTTCAAGCCCTGCCTGATAGTTTGCTCGGTGACGAAAGGATCAGCCAACGACGTGCAGGCGGCTACGGCCAGCCCTGCATTGGCCGACTGATGCCTGCCCATCAGAGCGATTTCCAGACCTTTATACCAAATTTCCGGACCATTAAAATCAAAAACCTGACCCTGTAGGGAGTGTGATTGAATATCGACTTGAAAGTCCCGTCCCAATTGAAGCAAGGAGGCCTTGTGACTCTGGCTCCGGTCCTGAATCACCTGAGTAATCTCTTTTTCCTGCGAGCCGCAGACCACCGTGCAGGGGTGCTTGATGATCGCGGCCTTTTCCTGTGCGATTTGGCTTAAGCGGGTCCCCAGACTCGATTCATGGTCACGGGATATGGGAGTTATAATGCAGATTCGTCCCTGGCACAGATTGGTGGAGTCCAGGCGGCCGCCCATGCCGACTTCAACGACGTTCCAGTCGGTTTCCTGCCGGTCGAAATGCAGGAGCGCCATGAGGGTGCCGACTTCGAAAAAGGTGGGAGATAGGTTTAAATCTTCTGAAGCCTGTTTAAGGGTGGCGATCCAGTGAATTATTTCCTCGGGTGCAATGGGTTGGCGGTTGACTTGTATGCGCTCCCGAAAATCCAGAATGTGAGGCGAGGTATAAAGCCCTACGCGATAACCCGAAGCGCGTAAAATGGATTCTACAAAAGCCGCGGTGGAACCTTTACCGTTGGTGCCGGCAATATGGACCGTCGGAGTTTTCAGTTGTGGATTGCCGAAATAATCAAGCAACCGCGCCGTGTTCTCCAATCCCAATTTGATTCCCAGCCGGGCCAGGCTGTAAAGATAATCCAGGGATTCCTGATAGTTCATAAGATAGAGGCTCTCTGTTTGTTTGGAAATGCTGAAATTTTGTTGGGCTCCAGTGAATAAGAAACGAATAAGCGGATTATATTTTCTTATTTCCACTTTGTGTGAGTAAAATGCTTAAAATTGAATATTTATTAATAATAGAGTTAAAGAGAGTATGACTAGTCAACCCACACCGGCTCGAATTCCATTAGTGGAAATTTCAGGAAAGGTGGAACAAGAAGGACGGGCGGAGGAGTTGCCGCAGGGTCTGAAGCGGATTTCTGAGGTGGAGATCTCCGTGCCCCAAGGCTTGCCGGAGCAATGCTATGCTCTGGAAATGCCCAATATCGTTAAGGAATCTGTGAAACCGGAAGATTTGCTGGGAATATTTCGGCCCGGAAAGGAGGGTGCTGCGCTGAATGACATTTATGCTCTGGGTCTTGTGGGGCGGGAGCCTCTCATCTGTAAAGTGATCAAAAACGATGGGCGCTCCGGTTCTTCCCATCAAGGGGAACCCTCTCAAATCAGTTCCTCTTCCCGTATGAAGAATCGCAGAAAAAGTTTCATGACCCCCACGCCCCTGCACATTCCGGAAAGCCGGGTGTCGCCCATCCCCGATTCCGCCCATGAGATGATTTATCTGAAAGGTTTGGGCGAAAACGAAACTTTAAAGGTGATTCCCTTGCGGGATGTGGTGTGGATGCATCCCTTGATTGCCGTGGTGGAAAATCCTGAGAGGTAATCGTTGGATGATTATTCTAAAACCAAATGAACCAGATCGCGAAAGGATTGAACGCCCGCCTGTGTCCAGTTGAGTTCCGGGAAGGATGCGTCCGATACCGGAAAGAATCTCATCAGTTTGAGGTACTGGAGGCGGTCGGCCACCTGTTGAATTTCTTTTTTGGAAAGCTCAGATACTTTTGAGAAATGAGTTTCACTGAATTCCCACTCCCAGGGGCTGGTGTGTCGGGAGAGGTAAACATTTTCGCACGCGGCATCCTGTCGGTATTCTTTCAGCCGGTTTGAGTAGGCGTCCAAGTCAGAACCTTTCAGTATGAGGGAAAACCCAAGGTAATGTCCCCACCAGAAAAGCGTGCGATAAGTAAAGAATTCTGTTTTTGAGAATTTCTGCGGAAGGTCGAGCGAGAGAAAAGGAAAACCTTTATGATTTTCTCCTCGGGCGATTTGGCCTTTAGTCAGGTCCGTATCCGGCGGGTAGGGTTTGGGATGGGTTATTAACTCAGCCGCCAGAGCAGAACGCAACTCCTCAAGATAACTTTCTGCTTTTTTCAAGATGGCAGGTTTGTGCTTGAAAACTTCCGTTACGTTGATCAAATCCCATTCGTCACGAGACCAACGCATAGAGTTTTCCTGGCTAGTTTTCATGGGATCCGAAGCTGACTTTTAAAAAAGATCAGGAGTTTTGGGATCGGAGGTCGTCTTTTTGACGAACCAGAACGTAGCGGTGAAGAGAGTCTTCGGATTCGACATTCAGATTAATGAAATTACACCGGCAAATGTCCTCTTCGTCGATGCGCAAAATTTTTATCCGGGTTTTGATAATGCCTCCCGTAGGCAGGACAAAGTCGATCATATACGCGGCACCTGCCTTGAGTCCCTGATTTTTAAATGCCAGTCCACCGGAACTGATTTCCATGATTTCCAGGGAATTCCCTTCCAGATTAAGAAACAGAGGGTTTTCCGAATCGGGTGCGACTCGGTAGGCCTGGCGCGCTTCCTCCGGCGCTTTTAGCTTCTTTTCCTGTTTATTTTTCTTTTTCCAGAACAAATTCGACTCTCCTGTTGGTGGCTTGCCCTAAATCCGAATCGTTAGAAGCGATAGGAAATATATCGGCATATCCGGTGGCGGTCAACCGTTTAGGGTCAATGTTTTTATCGATGAAATACCTCAAGACCGCTGTGGCTCGGGCTGAAGATAATTCCCAGTTGGATGGAAAACGATCGGTGGAAATAGGGGAATCGTCAGTATGCCCTTGAATGCTTATACGATAACGGGGATAGCTATCCAAAATCCGGACGATTTCGTCCAGTACCGGCTTGCTTTTTCCCAGGTTGAGATTAGCATTTCCAGTTTCGAACAACGAACCTCCAGGGATACGGATGACGATTTTGGTGCGGTCCGTGGAAATATCCATGATTTCATTCATGGCTTCCCGGTCGGCGACGTGCTGAATATCCGATAATATATTGTCGGATTTGAGCCCGGTCAGCACTTCAATCGTTTCATTCTGTTTGATGGAATCCATAAGCTCGAGCAATCCGATGCTGGCGGATTGCGTCCCCAGAATAGCCTCTTTGAATTTGTTGTTCGCGATGGAGGATAATGAATAATATAAGATAAAAAATGTTAAAAGGAGAATAGCCATGTCGGCATAGGTGGTCATCCATAGAGGTGAGGATCTGTCCTCCATCGCTTCATCCATGAATTCGGCCAGTTTCTTTCTTGTGAATCGGGATCGCTTCAGCTTTTTTCCAGCATGTTCCTCTGCTCTTTTAACCTCATAATCCAATTCGGACTTGAATTTTTTCCTTTGCAGAACGAGTTCTTTTTCCAGGCCATCCTTTTCCGATTGTAGAGCGGTTAATTCCTTACGTACCTGCTTGACAATTTCCGCTGGAAACTGAGATTCGTCCTCCCCCTCGAAATCACCGTCGAGAAGTTTCTCGTATGTTTTGATCAGGTCTTCTTTTTCTTTAATCAACTGCTCGAAGCGTTCCCGCGATTCGTCATTCAGTTTATTCACTTGGTCTGTTTTAGTCTTGAGGGCGGGGGCGGGTTTAGTATCTTTTTGGAGACGCCGGATTTCTCTGGTCAACACCCCTTTTTCATCGGATAGACGTTCTTTGGCTTTACGTTCCTCCTCGATTTTTTGGGTCAGTCGGGAGTTTTTTTCACGCAGTTCCTTCAGTAGTTGGTTGATTTTCTCAGCCACCTGCAATTCCGGAGATCCTTCCAGGGTCAGTTCCTTGATTGTGGATGAGGAGGAGGCACTTTTTTTGCCGTCTGCACTTGTTATGGTGGATCGTTGGTAGGAAATGGATTTTTGTAAGCGGATTTGCTCTTTTTTCTCATTCACCTGCTGTTGCAGGTCATTAATTTTCTTGCCGGTTACTGCCAGCAGATGCTTGATTTTTACTTCCTGCCGGTTTTTCTCAGCATTCGTTTTTTTCAGCTCGACGTTTTTAATTCGGAGCTGCTCTTTGACTTGTTCCATGTTTTCTCTGTTTGCCATCATTACGTTTGATTGCCCCGGTTATTTTTTTACGAAGAAGGGTCGGCGCGGCCTCCGCTTCTTCGCGGGAATATAAGATGATAATTTTTCGTAAACGAAAATCGGGTTGTTATCTTCAAGAATGGATATAGCTCCCTCAAATATGATCTCAAGCTTGATTACTTCTACCAGCGTCCGATCTTTCAACTTCCCGGCGATAGGAAGAAAAAACAAGGTCGCTAGCAGCATTCCATAAAAGGTTGTCAGCAATGCCACCGCCATGGCCGGGCCGATGGTTTCGGGATTGGAGAGCTGACGCAGCATCTGTATCAGCCCGATCAGGGTTCCCATCATTCCAAAGGAAGGGGCGTAGAGTGCCATTTTTCTGAAAACATCCTGAACAATAAAGTGTCTTTGCTTCATGGATTCAATTTCAATATGAAGTGTGTCGCGGATCAGATCTTCCTTGGAGCCGTCCGCAATCAGGTTGCAGGCTTTTCTGAGTAAATCGTCCTCAATATTCATACGGCTCAATGCGATCAATCCCTGGCGGCGGCTGATGGTGCACAGCTCAATCATGGTTTCCACCATGTCGTTGGGGTCTTGCTTCTTTTCTGAGAAAACAAAAAAGGCCGCCTTAAAAGCGGAAATCACATCTTTCAGCTGGAAGGTGATTAAAGTGGCGGCGATCGTTCCCCCGAAGACAATCATGAAGCTAGGCAAATTGAAGAAATTGTCCAAGTGGCCATCAATGAAAATGGCACCCACGATGAGAGAGATCCCTAATATGATTCCTGCAAGGGAAGCAGCATCCACTAAATATGGTCCTTTTTACTAATATTGAAGAAAGGGGATATTCTTTAAATCTAACATGTCAACGCTGTTTCTGCAATTTTTTCATGGGTTTAGGGGGAAAAATCAGCAACTTTCTTTGTAAAGGATTTGATGGGTAGGGGGGTGTCGGTCAAGATTGGGAGGTAGGCAAGCGCTGAAGACGTCAGTCGGATTCGGGTAATGGAGAGCCTGTTTGAAGGAACCGGGTCATGTCGGCAGGGGAGAGGACCGGGCTCAGCATGATTCCCTGCCCCAGATCGCAACCGGTTTCTTTGAGGAAAGCCAATTGGCTTTCTGTTTCCACTCCCTCTGCGATCGTTTGCAGCTCCAGGTTTTGGGCCAGCGAAACCACGGCTTGTATAATGGCGCTATTGGCTTTCAGTTGGTGCTCATGGACGAAAGTTTGATCGATTTTCAAGCTGTGGATGGGCATATCCTTTAAATATTTCAGGGAAGAAAAACCGGTGCCAAAATCGTCGATTGATAATCGGAGTCCAAATTCGCTCAAAGTCTTCAAGCGGGAGATGGCGCTATCGGAATTTTCCATAAGGATGGTTTCGGTCAACTCCAACTCCAGAAGTCCCGGGTTGACCCCTGATTGCACCACCTGCTTTTCCACCTGTTGGGCAAAATTGTCTTGGTTGAACTGATGGCCCGAAAGGTTGACCGCCACGTTGATCGGATCCAAGCCCATGGA
Organism: Nitrospirota bacterium; assembly: GCA_003229345.1. Lineage (GTDB taxonomy): Bacteria > Nitrospinota > Nitrospinia > Nitrospinales > Nitrospinaceae > SZUA-226. Next base: position 15,413 of record QIDN01000157.1, read on the forward strand.
CTGCCACTTTTTGATCTGTTCGCAGGCGGTTTGAAGAACCCATTTGCCAATGGGTATAATCAATCGGTTTTCTTCTGCCGCCAGGATAAATTCCAGGGTGGGGACCCAGCCTTTTTCCGGATGACACCAACGTATCAGCGATTCCATGCCGGCAAATTGGCCGGTTGCCAGGTTAAACTTGGGCTGGTAGTGCAGTTCGAATTCTTCTCGCTCCAACGCTTTCCGTAAATCTGTTTCCATATCGACTTTCTTGGCCGATTGAAACAGGAATGTTGGATTGTAATATTGAAAAGAATGCTTATCCTTTTCCTTGGCGGTCCACAATGCGGCTTGCGCATTTTTAACCAGAGAGTGAGAATCCCTGCCGTCATGGGGATAAAGAGAGATTCCCATGGTGGATCGTATGCTGACGTCCTGATTGTTGATCGTGAACATGGGCTCAAGAGTTTGTAGGATTTTTTGAGCCATCAAAGTGATAAATCGCTGGTGGCTTGCTCCACTCAAGATCAGGAGAAAATCCTCACCTTCCAGTCGGGCTACCGTATCCTCTTTTCGCAGGCATCCTTCCAATCGTCTCCCAATATCCTTCAGTAAAAGCTCCCCTACATGAGGATCGAGGGAGTGACTTATGGATTTGAAATTGATAATGCTTACTATAATCACCGCGATTAATTTTTCGCTACGATCTGCCTGTGAAATGGCGACATGCAATCGGTCTTTGGCTAAAGCCATATTGGGTAGGTTGGTTATCGGATCGAAATAAGCCAGGGTCTCCAGGCGCTCCTCCATTAACAACCGCTCGGTTTTGTCTACGGCCATTGCAATATAAAGAGGATTGGTGTCTTTCTGTAAAAGTTTAAATCGGATTTCGGAGTTGTATTGTGTGCCGTTTTTTCTCTGATGGATGCCTTGAAACGTGACAAAGGAGTTTCCGTTGCTGTGAAGAGGTCGTGATAAATTATTGAATATATCGGGGGTCAGGTTTTTGATGACATCGAAGATGGTGCGCTTTGTGATTTCATCCTTGTTGTAACCCAAATTGTTCAACGCCAGCGAGTTGCCGCGAACAAAATGATGATCGGAGGAGTCGATGATATAAATTTCATTGGGAGAATCGTCCAGGATGCGAAGCAGATGAACGGATACTTTTTCCTGGGCTTCCTTTTTCTTGTAACCCATTGCCAGATCGCTGATATTCCCCCGGGACCGGTCCGACAAGGTGTTTAACAAGGAAAACAGAAATTGGTCATTGGAGGCCAGCAGAGAATCAAACTGAGGCTTGGTGATTTCCATTAAAATGGTTTGATCAGCCGCTTGGACCGTTGCGGAACGGTTTTTGGATTCGATGATGGCCATTTCCCCAAAAACCTGCCCGCTGTTGATGGTGGATATTTTCTGGCCCTCTTTGAAGATAGTAAGATTCCCGCCCAAGACCACATACATGTAGTGGCCTGGATCACCATCTTTGAACAAAGTTTCTCCCGGTTGCAAAACAATAGTTTGACACTGTTCCGAAAGCTCGGTCAAAGTGGAGTCAGGCAAAGATTTAAATAGCTCGACGTCTTTTAATTGAACCAGATTCATACAGTATTATTTTTAGGTGTTTGGTTTTATGGGTATAAAAATAAGTATAAGGGGAGTTTAAGAAGTTTGTTCGGAAAAATCCTCATAAATTGTGAATAAATAAGAGGTTCTGGTGTAAATGTAACTTGAAGATGGAAGGTTGGCTAGCGAAAGGTATTGATTTTGGTTATGAAAAGTGAAGCTTTTAGGAGAGCGAAATCAGATTGCAAATTTATTCGAGGAGGATGAGAGTGCAGGGGATAACAATGATGGGGTCAGGCGGGATCGTTGTAGAGATGACAATCCACTGTATGTCCGGGACTCAATTGGATGGTACGGGGAGCCTCTGTTTTGCAGTGGTCCATCACTTTGGGGCACCGGGGATGGAAATGGCATCCAGAGGGAGGGTTCATGGGGGAGGGAACATCGCCACCCAGGATAATACGCTGACTCCTTTCCCTCGGGTTCAGCGAGGGCTTGGAAGCCAAGAGAGCCTGAGTATAAGGATGGGCCGCTTCACGATTGAGAACATCCGTCGGCGCGGTTTCCACAATTTTTCCGAGGTACATCACCGCCGTGCGCTGAGACAGGTGTTTGACCACGTTCAGGTCATGCGAAATGAACAGCATGGATATTTCACCTTCCTCCTGTAGTTGTTGCAGGAGGTTGATGATCTGCGCCTGGATGGAAACATCGAGCGCGGAGACCGGCTCATCGCACACGATATATTTCGGGTTCAATGCCAATGCCCGGGCGATGCCGATCCTCTGCCGCTGACCGCCGGAAAATTCGTGGGGATACCGCCGCGCATATTTCGGTGATAGCCCGACTTTCTCCATGATCGCATCAACTTTTTGTTTGAGGGTTTTCCGGTCGGCCATCTTATGGATGAGCAACGCTTCGCCGATAATCCGCTCCACCGTGAACCGGGGATTGAGCGAGCTGTAAGGGTCCTGAAAGATGATCTGCATTTTGGGACGCAGGCGGGTCAACTCCTTTGAGTCGAGATCAAAGATATTTTGTTCCTCGAAGAAAACTTTCCCTTCGGTGGGCTCCAGAAGGCGGATGCTCAATCGACCCACCGTGGTCTTGCCACAACCGGACTCGCCGACAAGGCCCAGTGTCTCCCCCGGTCCTATTTCCAGTGAAACGCCGTCGACGGCTTTCACCTGATTCACGGTTTTGCCGAGCACGCCGCCCGTCACCGGAAAATATTTTTTGAGGGAATCGATTTTGACGATTGCGTTCATGAGGCCTGTTTGCAGTCGCGGTACAACCAGCAGGCGACTTGCTGTTGGGATTGTTCGGTTTGGAATATCGGCGGAATTTCCTGACTGCACTCGGGCATGACGTCCTTGCATCGAGGATGAAAGGCGCACCCATCGGGAAGAGACACCGGATTGGGAACCGTTCCGG
>QIDN01000156.1 GCA_003229345.1 Nitrospirota bacterium
ATCCTTATGGATCGTTTATATTATAAGTACAAGTAATATATTGAGTTTTTTCTTTAGCGCCCAAATATAGAGGTGATGCACGATGCGCATTCTATATCCTTTCGCCAAACGGTTTATCGCCGGGGAAGACCGGGCAACGGCGGTGAAGAACATCAAGTCCCTGTACGAGCAGGGGTTTCTCTGCACGGTGGATGTCCTGGGCGAAAGTGTTCACACAGAGAATCAGGCCATCGCGGCGAAAAACGAGTATCTGGCTTTACTGAAGGACATCGAAACCTTTCATCGTCCGGTTGATATTTCAGCCAAGGTCAGCGCGTTGGGAATGGATATCAGCTATGACCTCTGCAAAAAAAATGTGGAGGATTTGATCGACGCGGCGTGTCATCACACTGTCCGGTTTGACATGGAGGGCTCGGATTTAACCGAGCGAACTTTGAAGTTGGGCCTCGAACTCCAGAAAACCCATAAGAACCTGGGAGTGGTCGTGCAAGCCTATTTACGCCGGACCGACCAGGATATACAATCGGTAATCGAGCAAGGAGTTTCCACCCGATTGTGCAAGGGAGCTTACAAGGAGCCGGAGGCCATCGCTTATCAGTCGATGGATGAAATCCGTGAAAACTTTTTGAAGCAGGCTTTCCGCCTTCTCAAAGAAGGAAACCTGTCCGCCATCGCCACCCACGACGAAGTTTTGATAGAAAAAATTATTGAATTTATCGAAAAGGAAAAAATTCCCCATGATTCTTTCTATTTTGAATTACTTTATGGGGTACGGCGAGATATCCAGCAGGCGCTTTTGAATAGGGGATATCAGGTGCGAATATATATCCCCTATGGAAAAGCCTGGCTCCCTTACACCTTGAGACGACTGGCGGAAAGAAAAGAGAATATTATTTTTGTCGTTAAAAACCTGATCCGGGAAACCCTGGGCTTGAGCAAAATCAAGTAGCCCTCGATCACCCATCATCTACCTGCAACCATGACACTCAAAGTACTAACCATTTACTACAAGCACCGGCGGGGCGGTTTCTGCAAACGATTTCGCCTGAAAATCGAAGCTTACCTGAAAGCGGGTTGGCAGGTGCATTACATCGCGGTGGAACCTTATCCTTATCAAGACGATAATTTGATTCCCCACATACTTCCCTGTCCTTTTAAAAAACATTCAGGATTGTTCTTCTGGGGCTGGTTTTTCACAATGACGCCCTTGTATGCACTGGCTCTGGGAGTGCGTCACAAATTCCATCTCATCTCTGCCGCCACTCCGGTCTATGCCTGGATCAGTGGGCCCGCTAAATGGTTGCGTAAAACACCTATGGTAACTCTTTTATGGACCAAGCCCCAGTTCACCACCGATTGCCATGAAAACTACCAATCCCTTAATAAACTGGAAAATATTCTGGAACGGTGGGGCGTCCGGTGGTCGGACCGGATGATCGCCAATTCCGATGCCTGTCGCAGCTCCTGGATTCAGCGCTACCATTTGGATGCCGCAAGGGTTGATGTGCATCCGAATCACGTTGATACACCACCCTTCAAAAAAGAAGAACAACGTCAAAAATTGATCCAGGAATTGAAGCTGGCGGATGACGCCTTCATCATCGCCAGCACCAGTATTTTTGAACCTCACAAAAACCTGGAATTCTTGATCGCCGCATTTTCGCATGTGGATTCCGAACGAGCGGTTTTAGTGTTGATCGGAGCTGGCGAACAACGCTCCCATCTGAAAAAGGTCGCGCAAGCTTTAGGAATTGCGGAACGTGTTATTTTTACCGGGTGGAGGGACGATGCCCGAAAACTCCTTCAGGGATCAGATTTATTTGTATTTCCCTCTTTGCGGGAAGGTATGTCCGAATCTCTTTTGGAAGCAACCACCTGCAAAATACCTTGCCTGGTGAGCGCCATTCCAGAAAACATGGAAGTTGTCCGCAATCCCGAACAACATTTCAGCCCTCATCAAACGCACGCGCTGATCCAAAAAATAAACCGGTGTATCGAGGATGGCAGTTACTACGACGATTTGTTAAAACAAACCGAAACGGATGGCAGTCGATATATTTTTGATTGGGGAAAAGGCTGGATGGAGCGAATTCAGCAGATGATAAGCCCCAAAGTCTAGACAATTCCAGCGGCATTGGCTTGCTGATCGGCACGGAATGAACTGCGGACTAGTGGGCCGGACTCGACGTGATCAAATCCCAGGTCTTCGCCGATTTGTTTGTATTCGGCAAACACATCGGGGTGAACATATTCCATGACCTCGAGGTGGGTACGGGTGGGTTGAAGGTATTGGCCGATGGACAACATCCGGCACCCCGCTTGCCTCAAGTCCGTCATGGTTTGAATCACTTCCTGCCGGGTTTCGCCATGACCCAGCATCATACTGCTTTTGGTGATTATCCCAAATTGCCGTGCCGCAACGGTCAGAGTTTTGAGGGACCAATCATAACGACATTGTGGACGAACACGTTTCTGCAAGGATTCCACCGTCTCGATATTGTGCGCAAACACAGCCGGTTGGGCGGCACATACTGTTTCTATCAAAGACACCTCAGCCTTGAAATCCGGCACAAGAACCTCTACTCCGAGAGCGGGGCACAGCTCATGAATCTGCTGGAGAACTTTGGCCCAGTGGCGGGCTCCCCCATCCGGCAGATCATCCCGGTCCACCGAAGTGATAACTACATAATTCAGGCTCAAACGGGAGAGCATTTCCGCCACCTGTCGGGGCTCATTGTCATCCGGGGGCAACATCTGACCCGTGGGAACATCGCAAAACCGGCAGGCACGGGAACAATGATCACCTAGAATCATCAAGGTCAATGTTCCCTTCCCCCAACATTCGCCGATATTGGGACAAGAAGCCGATTCGCATACGGTATGCAGTTGGTATTTCCGGACTAAAGAGCGCAGATGAAAAAAAGCTTCGCCGGAAGGCAAAGACGTTTTCAACCAGACGGGGAGCCGACTGCGTGAATTAGGAGAGATCGGAGCCTTCTTCAACACCATTTTCCCGAACAGAGCAGGTGAATAAATAGTATAATGTAATGGTAAATTGATTCGAGGGACTTAAGACCCCACACCTTAATAGAAAGCGCGGGGGCTCCAGCCACCGGGAATTCTACCAATTTTCATGAAAATCATCCACCGCTATATTTTCACGGAAGCCCTTAAAGTTTTCGCCCTGAGCACCATGTTTCTGACCATGGTCATGTTTCTTGATAGAGCCATGTTCATGACAGACCTGATCCTCAACCGGGGTCTGACGATGCTTGAGGTAGGACGGATGGTGCTTTATATTTCGCCAATATTTTTATCGATCACTATTCCGATCAGCGTTCTGGTAGCAGCGGTGGTTACTTTCAACCAGTTCTCATCGGATAACGAATTTGTCGTCATGAAATCTTGCGGTTGGAGTTTTATGTATCTTCTCCGCCCCATCCTTCTCTTTTCCTTTCTTGCTTACATTGCAACCAATGCGATAATTTTCTATGCACTTCCTTTAGGCAATCAAGCCTTAAAACAGATGATTTTTGATATTGTAAAAACCCGAGCCAACATCAATATCAAGCCCAACGTATTCAATCGTGATTTTGACAATATGGTATTGATGATCAAAGAAAAAAACGGCCCGAATGGTTTCAAAGGAGTTTTTATTGCAGACAGTTCCTATAAGGGATCCACCAAAATCATTCTCTCCGAGCAGGGTTTTATTCTGACCGATCCGGCCAACTTCAGAATCCAACTTCAATTGAGAAACGGGTCCATTCATGATCTGGCCAAGCAAGGCGAGGATTATCAAATCATGAAATTTGATAGGTACGACTTGACCCTGGATATCCCCGGAACCGAACAATTTGGAAAAGAAAATATTATGGATGAGAGGGAAATGTCTGTGCCAGAACTGCGAGAAAAAATAGAAGCCAACCGTAAAACCGGCTGGCGGGACCATTTAGCAGAAGTGGAATTGAGCAAGCGATTTTCCATCCCGCTGTCATGCATTCTCTTTGGAATCATTGGGGTTCCTCTGGGGATCACCTCTCACCGCTCCGGAAAATCCGGAGGATTTGTTTTTGCAATCCTGATTATCTTGATGTATTACGTCAGCTTGGTGCTCATGCAGAATTTAGGCCGAAGCGGAGTGATCAACCCCTATTTTTCGGTGTGGATCCCCAACATCGTCTTATTGGTTGTTGCCATTTACGTAGGCTACAAAACCCAAAGGGAAATTCCTTTCAGAACCTTCAATAAAGTTAGCGGGCGAATTACTCTGCTATGGGAATATCTGTTGAAAAAATTCGGTTACACTCAAATCTATTCAGAAACAAGCAACCACTCCAGAAATCCAGATTGAGGTCTTAAATGATTACAGCTAAAGAAATTATGACCCAAGAGGTGATTACAGTCACTAAAAGCACCTCTATTAAAAACTTATCCGACTTGTTCATTAAACACAAAGTAAATGGTTTTCCGGTGTTGGACGAGGATGACCAACTGATCGGTATCGTTACTGAAAAAAACCTGATTGAGCAAAATAAAAATCTTCATATTCCTACCGTGATCGCCCTATTCGACGCCGTTATTTATCTGGAGAGCGGTAAAAAATTCGAGGAGGAAGTGAAGCGTTTCAACGCGACCCAGGTTAAAGATATTTACACTTCCAATGTGGTAACCGTTTCGCCCGATGTCAACATCCATGAAATAGCCTCACTGATGGCCGAAAAAAGTGTCCATTCGATTCCGGTGGTGGACGGTAAAAACGTACTGGGGATAATCGGTAAGCTGGACATCATAAAAGGCCTGGCCCAGAGCTAGTCCTTGCAGGAATCAATTTAGGCTTTCATTTAAAAAAAAACTCCGGTATAAGAAAACTATAGGCGCATGTCAAAAATCTCCATAAAAGAAACTGAGGAGGTGCCTCCATGTTTAAGTTAAGGTTTTCTTTAGTTCGCCTTGATTTTCTATTCATTCTATTCCTTCTGCTCCCTCTGGCCGACTCTGAGGCCCAACCCCCTCTAGGACAAAAAGCAATACCCGCTCATCGCGCGGCCGATTATATTCATGCCGTCATTGATACTGACCGAACCATTTACTCGCAATACATTGTCGAGCGTCTGGGCGAAACGGTCTCACTGAAGGCTTCCGAACATTGGAAAAAAATGAACACCCTGCCCCTCCCCGCTCAATTTTTGATGATGTCATCAAAAATTGTGAATTCAAAAAACCTGGGAGTCAAGTATAGATTGATGAGTTTATGGCCCATCAATTCAAATAACGCATTCAAAACTAAAGAGGAAAAAAAAGGGCTGGAAAAAGTAGCGCTCAATCCAAAGCAACCTTATATATGGACCATCACGAAGGGTAGCCTGATACTTTTTAACGCGGTTTATCCGGATTTAGCAGTAACCAAAAGCTGTATTCGATGCCATAACAATCACCCTAAAAGCCCGAAAAGAGATTTCAAACGAAACGATGTTATGGGAGGTATCCATATATCTTTCCCTATTTCAAAAATGGGAAAGACATCCTCGCAGAAAAATCTCGTCGTAGCCCCCGAAGTCGTGGCAGATTATGTGCATGCGATTCTGGAGGCAGATCGAACCGTGTATGCCAGGCACATCGTGAATCGCCTGCAAAAAAAGAACATTATCTACGCTTCTGAAAATTGGTGGGAGGAAAATACTCTTCTGCTTCCGGCGCAGTTTTTGCTCAACGCGTCCGACTTAATCAAGAATATGCGATTGGGTCTGGATTACAAATTGATCAGCCTTTGGCCAATCAACCCGCACAATGGCGCCGCCAATAAGTTTGAACGTATCGGATTGGAAGCGGTGGCATCTCATCCGTTCCGGCCTTATATCGGTACGCTTCAGGTTGGAAAACAGTCATATTTCCAGGCAATTTATCCCGACTTTGCCGTAACACCGGCCTGTGTAACCTGCCACAACTCCCATCCTAAAAGCCTGAAGCATGACTTTAAATTGCATGACGTGCTCGGTGGAATTGTGGTCACCATTCCGACAGAGTCTGATTAACGGGTTTTGCGGTGCCGGAGGGAGTGCGATACAAATTCGCGGAACAGGGGGTGGGGTTCCATCGGAGATGACTTGAACTCAGGATGAAATTGCCCGGCCAAGAACCAGGGGTGGTCGGCTAACTCGATGATTTCTACCAGATTGCCGCTGGGTGAGATTCCACTAATCTTCATCCCCGCTTCTTCCAATTGAAACCTGTATTTATTATTGAATTCGTAACGATGGCGGTGGCGTTCATTTATTTCCCGATCACCATAAGCGGCAAAGGCGAGAGACTCTTTCCGCAACTGGCAGGGATACTGACCCAGCCGCATGGTCCCACCCTTGTTCCCATTCACCTCTTGATCGTGCATCAAGTCGATGATGGGATGCGGCGTGTTCGGTTTGAACTCGGCGCTATCCGCATCCTTGAGATTCGCCACGCTACGGGCAAAATCAACCACCGCCGAGTGCATGCCCAGACAAATGCCCAGATAGGGAACTTTGTTCTCGCGGGCAAACCCCGCCGCTTTGACCTTTCCTTCAAATCCGCGATCGCCAAATCCTCCCGGTACAAGTATTCCGTCGCAGCCTCTTAATTGTTCGGTTCCGCCCTCCTTCTCCAAATCTTCAGCCGACACCCATTTCAGATTGACCTTGACTCGATTACTTATCCCGCCATGCACCAGGGCTTCCATCAAGCTCTTATAAGATTCCTTAAGCTCAAGGTACTTTCCGACAATGGCGATTTCCACTTCGCCTTCCAGCTGATCCAGATATTTGTTGATCGTTTCCCATTGGCTCAGATCAGGCTCCACGCCGGACATATTCATTTTTTCAAGGATAATGCGGGTCAATCCCTCATGATGCAAATTCAGCGGCACCTGATAAATCGACTTGGCATCCATGGCCGTAATAACGGAATCCACATCCAGATTACAAAATAGCGCAATTTTATTTTTAATTTCTTTGGACACATGATATTCAGAGCGGCAGAGAAGAACATCCGGCTGGATACCAATCTCTCTCAGTTTCTGTACGCTGTGCTGAGTCGGCTTGGTTTTCAGTTCATCCGCAGTTTTGATATAAAGCAGGGGGGTCAGGTGAACGTAAATCACATTCTTAGGATTGTTATCGAATCGAAATTGGCGGATCGCCTCCAGAAACGGTAAGCTTTCGATATCACCCACCGTGCCACCGATTTCACAAATCACCACATCCACGCCTTCGCTCACGGCACGGATTCGCGATTTGATTTCATCCGTGATATGAGGGATCACCTGCACGGTCGCTCCCAGAAACTCACCTCGCCGCTCTTTTTCAATGACATCATTATAGATTCGACCGGCAGTTACATTATTGATCTTGCCCATACGCGCATGGGTGAACCGCTCATAGTGGCCGAGATCCAAGTCTGTTTCAGCCCCATCATCGGTCACATAAACTTCTCCGTGTTGAAACGGGTTCATCGTCCCGGGATCGACGTTAATATACGGGTCCAGCTTGAGCAGGGTGATTTTCAACCCGGAACATTCCAGCAGACTGCCCAGCGAGGCCGCGGCAATCCCCTTTCCCAGAGAAGACAAAACTCCTCCGGTAACAAAAATGTATTTTACTTTTTTATCGCTATATTTTTTTGCCAAACCTGAACCTCATTTGCATCTATTGAAAAGATTGATTCGAGTTCTACTTTTCAAGAAACCTTTCGATTTTTTCCAAGTCTTCAATTCGATCAACACCCATTGATATCTTCTCAGTGATCTCTACTTGAATAGGATATCCATGCTCAAGAATTCGAAGTTGCTCCAGTTTTTCCAACTGCTCGATGGGGGTAGGATTCATTCGAGTAAACTCCAACAGGAATGACCGGGTATAGGCGTAAAGCCCAATATGTTTAAAAACCCGGTTCGTCTCGTTCGGCAACCCGTTCTTCCATTCATCACGATGAAAGGGAATCGCAGATCGGGAAAAATAGAGCGCTCTCCCCTTTTGATCCGTAACCACTTTGACTACATTGGGGTCGGTGATTTCATCCGATTCGTGAACAGCCATCATCAACGTCGCTACGTTCAAAGCGGGATTCCTGTCGAGGCAGCCAACCACCTGATCAATATTTTCAGGAGGAATGAGGGGCTCATCTCCCTGAACATTGACTACAATATCACACTTCAGCCCGGATGCCACCTCCGCAATACGGTCTGACCCGGTGACATGATCTTGAGAGGTCATGACCGCTTTTCCTCCAAAGCCGACCACTGCATTCAAAATCCGGTCGTCATCCGTCGCCACAATAACTTCCGATATTCGGGAAGCTTTCTGGGCCTGCTCAACCACCCATTGAATCATGGGTTTCTTTTTGATTTGGGCAAGAGGTTTGCCGGGAAACCGGGTCGATCCCCAACGAGCGGGAATAATGGCGACCACCTTGGGCTCAGTAGGCATGCCGATTGATCAATCCATTCCAGAGGGTCTTGATTAAAATCTTGATATCAAAAAGCAAGGACCAGTGTTTAATGTAATACAAATCGTGTTCGATTCGTTTTTCCAGGCTGGTGTTCCCCCGCCAGCCATTGACCTGAGCCCAACCAGTAATGCCTGCCTTCATTTTCAACCGCAACATGTAATGAGGAACCGACTTTTTAAAATCCTCGATAAAAACCTGCCGCTCCGGTCGAGGTCCCACCATACTCATGTCACCGGCAAAAACATTAAAAAACTGCGGCAATTCATCCAAGCTGGTTTTACGAAGCAGAGCTCCCCACCAAGTTCGGCGGTCATCATTTTCCCTAGTCCATACAGGACCGGACTGGGATTCCGCGTCCATTTTCATGGAACGAAATTTATACATTTTGAAAACTTTTCGGTCTAAACCGACACGTTCTTGGACAAAAAATACCGGCCCGCGAGATTCCAGCTTGATGAATAGAGCAATTAAAATCATCAAAGGACTGGTAATAACGATGGCTAAAAAGGAGATCATAATATCGGTGGTGCGTTTGAAAACGAGGTTCCACCCATAAAGTGGGGATTCAGTCAAATTGACAATGGGTAAGCCATCGAAATTGTCGACACCTCCGCTCAGACTCATATACTGCAATAAATCCGGAACAACTTTGATATCCACCGATTCTTCGCCAAGGTTGGACAACACCGTCTTGAAATGGTCCTGGGATTTCATAGGCAGGGTAATAAACAGTTTGTCCACCCCATGCTCCCTGATGTGTTCCGAAACATCGTCCAGCAGTCCCAATACGGGATATCCGTCTACCCGTGTTCCAACCTTACTCTCTTCGGTGGTCAAAAACCCGACTATTTTGAATCCCATTTCCGGATGAAGGTCGATGCGCTCCGCCACTTCCTGGCCCAACTCTCCGGCACCAGCAATCAGGACATAGCGCAGGTTCTTTCCTTTCCGTCGAAGCATCATCAAAATATTTCGAACCAACATGTGCGAAGCCACCAGCGAAAATGTGACGGTCAACCAGAAGATCCCCACCGCTATGCGGGAATAACTATCTTCCCGGTAAAAGAAAAGCAACGCGGAAAGAATCAAAATCGAGATGGTGTTGGCCTTAATGATATTGTAATAATCCACCCATAAGGATTTGCCCCGCAAAGGTTGATACAATCCCACCACTCTAAAATTGAATAAAAACAGGATCAAAACGGGTAACAACAAAACCTGATACTGCTCGACGGGGGGAATTCCATTGGATAAGGGAATCCAACCGGAGTAAAACCGCAAATAATAAGCACCGATCCAAGAAGACAGTATAACCAAGCTGTCAGAAACGATGAGGGCAGATAGAAATAGCTGGTTATATTTTTTCAGCATGGGATTTCTTTAAAAACTCTTGAACAAACATTTGAATTCGGTATCGGAACTGATCCAGGTTAAATTCCAAGGCATGCTCCCGGATTTCATTGGCATCGAATCTGGTTTCAACGGTGTTAAAGTGCTCAATCGCCTGACACAGGCTTTCTTTTTCCGCTTGGTAAAAAAATAATCCTGTGGGCTTCTGGGTCTTTTCTTCAGGGATACCGGTCTGTGGCTTCCATGAACCGGGTTCAGGGATCACCGTTTCCAGCGCCCCGCCTTTACCGAGAGCAATAACCGGGCAACCCATGGCTTGAGCCTCCAGAGGGACAATCCCGAAGTCCTCTTCCCCGGGGAATACCAACGCACGGCAACGAGCATAATGGGACCGGACCTGCTCGTCAGCAATCCATCCCAAAAATTGAATGTTAGAGGCGGCAATCCTGCGGAGATAGGGCATTTCCGGACCCGCCCCTATAATCCTCAGAGGATATCCTAATTCATTAAAGGCTTCAACTGCTAAATCGACACGTTTATAAGGAGATAGAGCACCTACGATGAGAAAAAAATTTTCCCGTGGCTCGTTGTTGGGAGAATAAAACCGGGTATTCACCGGAGGTGTAATAACCGTCGACTCTCTTTGATAAGAGTTCTCAATTTTTTTTTGAATATGCCGGGATATGGCAATGAACTGGTGCACTCCACGATTGGATCGGACATCCCAGTTCTTCAGGAACGGACGCAAAAGACGCATGAAGATGGATTGAACCCACCGGCCCCTTCCGGAAAAATAGATATCAAACTGATCCCAAATATACCGCATGGGAGTAAAACAATAACAAATATGCGCGCTCCCGCCGGCGTTGCGGACTCCCTTGGCAACACAATGGCTGCTGCTCAAGATCAAATCATAACCGTTGAGATTAAAAGAACTGATCGCCCATGGCATCAAAGGCAGGGTGTAACGATAATATTTCTCAATCCCCGGAAGGTTTTGCAAAAAAGAGGTATGAATCCGCATGGACTCAATTCGGGATGATACGGTGCTGGGAACATGCAAAAGGGTAAACAGGTCGGCATCCGGAAATAATTCGCAGAAAGCCTCGAGACATCGCTCGCCCCCACGCATACCGGTCAACCAATCGTGAACCAGCGCCACTTTCATGGAGAGTTTAAAACCTGTTGGCTTACAAGCCCAGGATTGGAAAGTAAAGGAATAGGAAATCGAAGCTACTTGATTTCCATCAACTGTCTTTCAATCTTCTGACGGACCTCGGAGGGAGGATTGCTTTTCAGTGCCACTTCCAGAGCATCCAATGCTCTTCCGGTATCGCCTTTTTTCTGATAGCAAACTCCCAGCATGTAACGTGCATCGTGGACTTTGTTGCCGCCTGGATACTGAGTCAGCACGGTTTTAAATTGCTTGATGGCATCATCATACATATCCAGTTTCATGTAATTACTGCCCATCCAGAAAACAATATTATCCTTGAGATTTTGAGGAGGATTACCCAGACTCATTTCTTGAAATAACAGAATCGACTCATCATATTTGCCGGCCTTATACGCAGCCAATGCTTGATTATATTCTTTGGGTGTTCCGGAAAGTTTTGGGTACCGTCTCATCGGCCGGACTTTTCGAATCAACTTCGCCTGCTTGGAAACAACAGGTGTCCTTTTAATAGTCGCTATTTCATTCTTCAACCTGATGACTTCCGATTTCAAGGATTCGATTTCCGTATTGACGGCGTGAGACCCTGACCCCGCAGACAACGAAGCATCCAACCGCTCTTGCGTTGCAGTCAAGCGCGGTTCTAAATTACTCACAATCTTCTGAAGCTCCTGCACTCTGAACATCAATTCTTCCTGCTGACTATGCAGAGTGGCGACATCCACCTTGAATTCTTCCTTATCGGTTTTTTGATCCACACTGACGAAACCACCCCCACCACTGATCACACCACTTCCTTGTTCAATTTTTTCTGCCTGCTGGGGTTTCAGTTTTGTCGGAGGTTTGAGAACGGTTCGAGCCATTGGCTCATCTTCAAAAAAGAAATCTTCTTCGTCTGGAGAAACGGGCACGTCCCGAGGTTGAGGTTCCGCTTTTGACTTGGATTGAGTCAGCTTCTCGTTATCCTCAAAAAAGAAATCCTCTTCGTCCGGGGAAACGGGCACGTCCTGAGCCTGAGGTTTCGCTCCCGGCTTGGGTTGAGCAAGTTGCTTGTCATCCTTGAAAAAGTCATCTTCCTTTTCTTTATCGGCGGCAGGCATGTCTTTAAGGTCGGATTCAAATTCACTTCCAAAATCTTCTTCAAAAAATAAATCCTCATCGTCTTTATCATCACTCCAGGGCATAGAACTGCACCCCGTTAGGGCTAGCGAAGCGACGAAAACGGATACCAAGATAAATTTGAAACCTCTCTTAACGAATAACATGACTTCTCCCATAAATGAAAAACAGCCTTCTCTTGTGACCACATCTGAAACTGTGAATCCATTTGCCCTATCAGCAAATTCTTCGAAATTGTAGCAAGTTACGCAGAGTTATACAATCACTTGGGAGCAAGACCGGCAGAAAACCCGGTTTTTGAACGAATTTCTAAAACTGCTTTCTCCAGAGCATCCACCGCTCGCTCCATTTCTTCCGGACGGTTTCCCCGGCCCAGGCTGATTCTAATGGTTTGAATCATTTCATTTTCCGGGACAGCCATCGCTCCCAACACCCCCGAAGGCAGAATCGACCCCGAACTGCAGGCGGTCCCGGTGGAAACGAAAATACCGGCTATATCCAGATGAATCATCAGAGTTTGGCCTTCTACACCGGCAAACCCTAAATAAAGGGTATTGGGTAGGTTAAATTCCGGATGACCGTAAAATTGAACACTGGGGATACGTGATTCAATTCGCTGGCGCAGGCCGTTGCGGAGCTCGGAAACATGCAATCGATCCGACTCCAGCCGGGATTGGGCGATTTCAGCCGCTTTTCCCAAGCCAACGATTCCCGGCACGTTCTCCGTCCCTCCCCTTCTCTTTTTTTCCTGACCTCCACCCGAGATCAGAGGAGCCAAAGGCGGTGTTCCCCGGCGAATGTAAAGGGCCCCCACTCCCTTGGGGCCGTACATCTTGTGCGCAGAAAGGGAAAGCATATCCACAGGCAGACTTTGAGTGTCCACCGCGATTTTGCCCACGGTCTGAACAGCATCGGTGTGAAACAACACTCCCCGAGCTCTGGCCAGTTCTCCGATTTCTTCGATGGGTTGCAGTGTTCCCACTTCACTGTTGCCATGCTGGAGGGTGATCAACGTGGTGTCGTCTGTAATCATGCCCGCCAACGCCGCGCAATCGATTCGCCCATAGGAATCGACTGGAACGTAAGCAATGGTAAAACCCTCTTTCCGCAATTCTTCGCAGGTATTCAAAACCGCCGGATGCTCCACGCGGCTGGTGATAATGTGGGTTCCCTTATCTTTGAGAGCACGTGCCGTTCCAGTGATGGCCAGATTATCCGATTCCGTACCGCCACTGGTGAAGGTGATTTCTGCGGGATGCGCGCCGATCAACGCAGCTACCTGCTCTCTGGCCAGATCCAAACAAACGCGGGCTGCCCGACCCCGGGCATGAGCACTGGAAGGATTGCCGAATGCCTCCCGGTAATGGGGAAGCATGGCTTCCAAAACTTCCTTATCGACGGGAGTGGTGGCATTATGATCTAAATATATCTGCCGCATATTTCTTTTCAAAAAAGGTTGTTTGAAAACTGGAAAGGAATGAATATCAACTGTCGTTGGAGGCTTTTTTCATACCGGTCTTTTTGAGAGGAACCGGTTCAGGAGGTGGGGGCGTTGCCTCTTCCGTAGATTCCAATTCCACCGCATCCTTGAGTGAACGAATATCTTTTTCCATTTGAGGAAGACGGTCCAGCACAACTTCGATGGCCTGCGCCATGGGATCGGAGAAAGTCTCTTCCAGATCTTCAAAATCGGCCGAAATGCCGGAAAATACCACGCGTCCCGGAACTCCGATGACCGTAGAATATTCGGGAACCGATTGCACCACGACCGACCCGGAACCGATTTTACTGTTGTTGCCCACCGTCACCGGACCCAGCACCTGCGCACCCGCGCCGATAACGACGTTGTCGCAGATGGTGGGATGCCGTTTGCCTTTTTTCATGCTGAGTCCACCCAATGTAACGCCGTGATACATAAAAACGTTATCGCCGATTTCCGACGTTTCCCCAATCACCACACCCATGCCGTGGTCGATGAAAAACTTTCGGCCGATTTTCGCGGCAGGATGAATCTCAATACCGGTCAGCCATCGAACCAGATAGGAAAACAGGCGAGCGATCAGCTTGATATTGTGATTCCAGAGCCAATGGTTGAAGCGGTAGGCCACCAAAGCGTGCACGCCGGGATAACAGATGAGAACCTCCCAGAAATGCCGGGCCGCCGGATCCTTCTCCATCGCTTCTTGAATGTCTTCTTTAAGTTGGTCTAGCATCGTTTCAAAGTCTCAATTAATGGGCAAGTGCTTGTAGAATTGTATTATATCCCTCCAGCCGGGGCAATGGGCAATAAAAAACCCCAGAAAACTCTCTCCTGGGGTAACTGGTTAATCTATTGGGGCTCTGAGCTTAAAAAATCGCTAGTCGATCACATTGTGCCCCCGGTTGCGCATACAATTTCGATAAGCGTGAACGAAACGCTGCTCCGCGTTCATTCCCTGGCTAACGCCTCCGGCGAGTCCGCCGACGGTGGCTCCCACCATCGCCCCCTGTACTGGATTCCCGTGAAGTCCTCCCAACAGGGCTCCTCCCAACATTCCAATGCCGCCCCCGACGATGGCGCCCTTAACGGATTCTTCTCCCACCCGGCTGGCCTGATGGGCCAGACCTTCACATTCATAGAAATCCTGACCGATACGGTTGGCTCGCGGATCGCCATAAGGATCCACCGTTGGACGGTAACCGCCATGGGAGGCGCACCCGGAAAAAATCAAAGCCACTATTAACAAAAAAGCAAACCTTGGAGCCAACATAAGAGAATCCTCAAAAATTATGGATATCGAACTACCTAGATAGTCTATTCAAATTATGGCTGTAAAGTCAAACATCTGCGAAGAAAAATGAATTGAGGGGGACGGGATATTTTCCGGAAAAATTCGGCCAGCCCTTAAGAAGGGTTATTCAAAGGGTTTCAGGATTCAGCTCGGGTTCCACTTCCGATTCGATGTAATCTTTGAGAGCTTCTTTCTGGGTTTCCCGGTCGGCGGTGGGATAGACGCGAATGGTCTCGAATTGACTCCCCTGTTGCACACGAATGAGGGCCATACGCATCAACTCCAGAAGGGCCAGAAAAGTCACAATGACTTCCTGCTTGGATTGGTTTTCTGCAAACAGTGATTCAAACGTAACACTTTCATGCTCGTTCAGGATATCCAATACCTGTTTGATATGCTCCGAAACGGAAAGCGTAGTGATTTTGATTTCGAAATCTTCTTTAAATGTCCTTTGGCTCAAAACCTGCTTGAAGGCACTGAACAAATCGAATACCGTGGCATCGATGATGACTTCCTCATCCCCTTCTTCGACCTGAATTTCACTTCCCCGGGAAAACAGCTGTTGCCGCTCATATTCCAACTGCCGCAGATCCCCGGCGGCGCTTTTGTATCGCTGGTATTCCATAAGTCTGCGGGCCAATTCGGCCCTGGGGTCGGTGCCTTCTTCGCCGCCTTCGTCTCCCCCGTGGGAGGGCAAGAGCATTTTCGACTTGAGCCGGGTGAGCTCGGCGGCCATCACCAGATATTCGCCGGCGACTTCCAGGTTCAAGTCCGTCATCAGTTCCATATATTTTAAATACTGGCGAGAAATTTCCGCCACAGGGATGTCGTGGATCTCCATCTTCTGTTCCTTGATCAGGTGCAGAAGCAGATCGAGCGGCCCTTCGAATATATCGAGTTTGAGTTGATAGGTCATAGGCGGGTTCCAAAAGTTACACGTTGCAATGTACCACCAATCATTAAACGCGCCAACCTCTTTATAAATCTCCCCAGCGGTGCTGGAGCAGAGACAGGATGACCAGAGAGGCGGAGTCGGCCTTCAGCAGCCGGGGTCCCAGTGTCACCGTTTGAAATCCCTGTTGGATGAGAAAGTCAATCTCCTCTGCCGCCCAGCCGCCTTCCGGTCCGGCAAGAAAAGCGATCGAAGTAACGGAATCCGGCACAGCAATTTCATGTAAACGGGCTTTTTGTTCACCTTCCCAGAAAACCAGTTT
This sequence comes from Nitrospirota bacterium, assembly GCA_003229345.1. Classification (GTDB taxonomy): domain Bacteria; phylum Nitrospinota; class Nitrospinia; order Nitrospinales; family Nitrospinaceae; genus SZUA-226. The sequence continues at coordinate 16,107 of QIDN01000156.1, forward strand.
TAAATCACAGCCGGACGATTGCCGACAAAACTCCTCCACCGATAATACTGTTGAGTGAACTTTAGGCACCCGGGACCGTCCGCATTGCTTGGAGGCCTCCTCGGCGATGCGTTGCCAGCGTTGAGTGCGATACGACTGAGACTCTTTCGCCAGGCGGGCCACACAACGCTGTGTTTTGAGCGGAGCAATGGCGCCCACTCCCAGCTCGGTCGCCTTTCTGATCAGAAGGTCAAATGCATTGCCTTTGATCAAAGCCTGTCCCATCCGAATGTTCACAGGAGATTCGGTCTGCATGGCAATTTTGGATAAAATTTCACCTCGAACATGATCTTTCTCTACTTCCGCTAAAACAATCTCGTATCGAAATCCCTGGTGGTCGATGACTTCAATCCGGTCACCCGGCTTCATTCTGAGAACCGTGCGGATGTGATTGACGTCGGACCCTTTGATAGTCACCGTCTTCTCAAAAAATCCTTCTGAAGTAACAAAGAAGCGGTGCATGGGGTCAGGATTTGGTAGGGAGAGTTAAAAGCTCTGTCGCGGCTTTAATTTCGTAATCGGGAATCACATCCGAAGGCAAAGCTTTCCCGTCCCGATTCATCCAGGCGGTGGGCATACCCACACCTTGAGCACCCACGACATCCGCACTCAAATTATCTCCGACAAATAAAACTTCCGACGGATTCAAATTCAATCGCGCCAGGGCCAGTTGAAAAATGGAAGGATGCGGTTTACGGTAAGGCACTTCCGAGGAATAAATGGCAAACTCAAAGTAAGGGTCCAGTCCCAGTAACGACTGCTCATAATCTTTCATGAAGCCGGGATTGGTGGTATTGGAAACGATGCCCATGCGCACCCCGGCTTTCTGTAACGCAACCAGGGTCTCAATCATCTCCGGATAAACTTTTCGGTGGGAATAAATTTCATCATAATAAATTTTCAGCAAATCCTCAAAGCGGACTTTGCCATTCAACTGAATATTGTTTTGAGTCAATAGAAAATTGAGCACATGATCAAACCGGGCTTCCCGGTGAGTCGGCCGGGAAATCTCGATCATTCCGAAGAACAGGCGGTGGTAGGTGTCATACCATTGCTGAAAACCGGGAAGCGTAAACGCCTGCTCCTGCAAATGATCGTGCACCCGCCTCAAGGCCGTCCGGTCTTCTTCATTCACCAGATCGACCAGAGTATAGGCCCAATCAAATAACACCGCTTTGTATGGGAAATTCATGCAATCCAAATTATCTTTTTATCCATAACATTTACATTGTACTCTCAATAAAAAACATTAATAAATGCTTTGATATTTAGCAACTAAATAATGGCCTTGCCTTGAAGTCCTTTACTCCCCTTCCTCTTTAATTTAACCTGAGAGTCTTATGAGTTTAACATACGCCGTTTTAGGTGCAGGAAGACAGGGGGTCGCCGCCGCATACGACCTGGCGCGACTTGGGGATGCGAAGGAGATCCGTTTGTTCGATCTCGACGCCGAAGCTGTGATGCGGGGTGCGGATAAAGTCAACAAACTCCTCCAGACCGAAATCGTCCAGGGCCAGGCACTGAATATCGACCACCCTTCCGTTCTCGTTCCGGCTCTCAGGGGCGTTCACTCCACGATCAGCGCCGTTCCTTACAAGTTTAATCTACAAATTACCGAAGCGGCTATCGAAGCGCATTCCAATATTTGCGATTTAGGCGGACACACCGAAACCGTTCGCCAGCAACTGGCTTTGGGGGATAAGGCGAAGGCGGCGGGCATCACCATCACTCCGGATTGCGGCATGGGGCCCGGCCTCAACATCAACATGGGTATCCGGGCCATGGACTATCTGGATGAGCCGGAAGATGTGTATATCTGGGACGGCGGTCTGCCGCAAAGCCCCAAAGCTCCCTGGAACTATCATCTCACTTTTAATTTCAACGGACTCATTAACGAGTATTACGGCGATGCTTGGTTTATCCGGGGCGGGCAACCCACCCGGGTTCCCTGCCTGACGGAAATGGAATCACTCAATTTTCCCCAGCCACTGGGATTTCTGGAAGCGGCGGTAACTTCCGGTGGACTTTCCACCGCGCCGTGGACTTTCAAGGACAAACTTCGCCGCCTGGAAAACAAAACTCTGCGCTATACGGGCCACTGGGACCAGTTCAAAGCGTTCCAGAGTCTGGGGCTGTTTGAACTGGAGCAAACAAAGATCAATGGGAATACTTTTGTGCCGCGAGAATTGCTCATGGCCATGCTGGCTCCAAAAATCACACCGGAGCCACCGGTCTATGATGT
>QIDN01000105.1 GCA_003229345.1 Nitrospirota bacterium
TCCCCGGTTATCATAATGAAACCGTCAACAACCTCCGTCTCTGGGGAGCCCGCTCAACACGGGAGTTCGATTTAGGCGTCTTCAATGCAGGGGATTATGTTCAAGCGGTCAACCGGAAACAGGAATCGGAAACCATTTCCAAGGTGCTGTATCCCAATGATCAAAACATGTGGGGCAAGGAACTGCGTTTGAAACAGGAGTATTTTTTCGTCTCCGCGTCCCTGCAGGATATCATTCGCCGGTACAAACGCACTCATGCAACCTATGAAAAATTCAGCCGTAAAATAGCGATCCAATTGAACGATGCCCACCCGGCGCTCGCCATACCGGAGTTGATGCGCATCCTGGTGGATGAAGAATGCCGACCCTGGGAAGAAGCCTGGGAGATCGTAGTGGAAACTTTCGGCTATACCAACCATACCGTCCTTCCAGAAGCCCTGGAAAAATGGACCGCGGAATTAATGGGGCATGTCCTTCCCCGTCACCTGGAAATCATTTATGAGATCAACCGCCAATTCCTGGAGCAAGCCCGAAAAAAATACCCCAATGACGAGAAACGTATCGAACGGCTGTCTCTGGTAGAGGAAACGCCCGTTAAGTCTATCCGCATGTCCAACCTCGCCATCGTCGGAAGCCATGCCGTTAACGGAGTCGCCCAACTCCATTCAGAGATTCTAAAAACCAAGGTATTCAAGGATTACAACGATCTGTTTCCCGATCGGTTCCACAATATCACCAATGGCATCACACAACGGCTCTGGTTGAAGTCCTGCAACCCGGAACTGGCCGAACTCATCACGGAAACGGTGGGTGAGGAATGGACCACACATCTGGATATCCTCCGGCAACTGCTTCCTTATGTAAAAGATGATGATTTCCGCCAACGCTGGCGAGAAGTGAAACAAAACAACAAAGCGCGCCTGGCACGACATGTCCAGCAGGAACTTTCCATTGAGCTGAATCCGGAATCTCTGTTCGACGTCCAGGTCAAGCGCATCCACGAATACAAACGCCAGTTATTGTGTGCGTTGCATGTGGTGGCCCTTTACAATCGCCTGAAGGAGCGCCCTTGCGCGGAGTGCGTTCCCCGGACTCTCATCTTTGCCGGCAAAGCGGCACCGGGTTACGAGATGGCCAAGCTTGTGATCAAGCTGATCACCAGTATTGCAGATAAGGTCAATGGCGATCCCGATACCTCGGACAAACTCAAAGTGGTCTTCGTTCCTAACTACAGTGTCACCAAGGCCGAGTGGATCATCCCCGGCGCAGACCTGTCAGAGCAGGTATCGACTGCCGGCCACGAAGCTTCGGGAACAGGCAACATGAAGTTGGCATTGAACGGTGCCTTGACCATCGGGACGCTGGACGGAGCCAATATCGAAATCAGGGACCGGGTCGGTGAGGATAATATTTTTATTTTCGGGTTGACGGCGGAGGAAGTCGAGCAAACCAGGAAGGCAGGATATCGTCCTAGAGATTATTACGAATCAAACCCTGAACTCCGGCAGGCGCTTGATATGATCCGGGACGGATACTTTGCCCCCAATCATCCCCAGATTTTTTTACCTCTGGTTGACTCTCTTCTGAATCATGGCGATCATTATCGGGTGTTGGCCGATTTTGGCGCCTACGCAGAAACTCAGAAAAAAGTGGAGCAGTTGTATCTTGATACCGAAACCTGGACACGCAAATCCATTATCAATTCCGCTAATATGGGGTTCTTTTCGAGCGATCGATCCATCCGCGAATATTGCCGCCTGATCTGGGGTATCGAACCTTAACTCAAACATCGACCATTATCCTGTTTAAGCGCCATGCTGGTGTTTAAAAAAAATATTTATCTGAACCCTTTCCGACCGAAATATTCTTCCGGCATTAAAGAATTTCGGGATGAAGAAGATCCAAGCCCCCTCCCCTTCAGCTTCATTTACAAAGCACTGTCCAACGCCCAAAACCTGTTTCAGGAAGTCAAAGACACGGGGGACCATGAAATATCCGAACGACTGGATATTCTGTTTCCTCACGCTTCCCGTTTTGGAAGAACCAAAATTTTGAGCGATCTGTCACACCGGTTGTTCACCGGCCTGACGCATAGTCAAACCTGGTTTACGATAAATTGCTATCACCAGTGCTTTCTATACGATTGCCTGCTGGATGTCGTCGAAGATTACAGTTACAACGATGAAGTGGAGCGCCGGGAATTGTTTCCTGAAATGGAAGGACAGGCATTGGATTTCAATCGATTCCTCCTTGAATATTTTTTTAATACCACCTTTCTCATCGCTCCGGAACGATTCAACCCAATGAGCCCAGAGGAAAGAAAGCAGTTACTAAGATCGCCGGATTTTGGACAGGACTTCCCTCAACTGAAGCGGTTTTCCGATCCGGAGGATCCGACACTGGCCCAGGTGATCAACCACATCCCACCTGAACCGGAGGAAATGGCGCTGAAAGCGTTGGAGCAAAATCCCTATAGCCCTTGGTGAAGCATTAGCTAATTGGCATCCCCTCCCTGCAAGTATATTTGTTAGAATGAAACCGGACAAGACGGAGCTGAAACCCCTCTGTCCTCTTTGATGAATCCACGTTAGTTTTCAGCGATTGAGGTTCCTTTGCAAAAAGTTGTCACCGCAAGTGAAATGCAGGCGATTGACCGCTCCGCGATCGAAGAATTTGGCATTCCCGGTATGGTGCTGATGGAAAACGCGGGGCTGGCGGCGGCCTCCCTGATTCATGAGAACGTTCCCGATCTGCTGGAGAAAAAAGTCGTTATTGTATGCGGTAAAGGCAACAACGGCGGGGACGGATTTGTAATCGCCCGCCATTTGTTTATTGACGGCGTGCAGGTGGATATCCTTTTGTTGGGCAAAAGACAGCAATTGAAATCCGACGCCAGAGTCAATGCCGACATCGCGTTCAAAATGGGAGTTCCCATTCATGAGATCACCGATAAAAATCTTAATGCGCAAAATCACCTCCTCCGTCACTGTCACATCATTGTCGATGCTCTGTTCGGCACCGGCTTGTCCAAACCGGCCGGAGGACTTTACGAAAAGGTCATTAAAAAAATAAATGCTTCCAATAAATACGTGGTCGCGGTCGATATCCCTTCCGGAGTGGATTCCGACTCGGGTCTTTTCATCGGTCCGCACATCAAGGCCAACGTGACTGCCGCATTGGCATTGTTAAAACGCAGTCACCTCTTGTTCCCTGCCGCAGAAAGTATGGGTGAAGTCCAGATACTCGACATCAGCATTCCCCATGAGGCCGTTGAGAAGCAGGATATCCCGGTGGCCTGGCTGGAATTCGAGGACATACAATCGTTGATACCCAAAAGGCCCACCAATACTCATAAAGGAGAATACGGACACACTCTGGTGCTCGCGGGTTCCAGAGGCAAGGGAGGCGCTGCCGGATTGACGGGTTTGGCCGCCTTACGAGCCGGGGCGGGACTGGTCACCCTGGCGGTCCCTGAATCCTGCCACCAAGCTCTCGAATTCAATCCCCTGGAAACCATGACCGTGGCTTTGCCAGAAACCAAAAGCGGATGTGTCTCCACCAAAGCTGTAGATGTCATCATGGAAACCCTGAAAGGGAAAAATGCACTGGCTATCGGCCCGGGGCTGTCCACTGACAAAGAAACTGTTCGGTTGCTGGAAACCCTCCTGCCGCAGGTAGAATGTCCGCTGATCATCGATGCCGATGGGATTAACGCCCTCGGTAAAAGTGGCAAACTGATCGATCAAATCCGGGCTGAAACGGTGTTAACCCCACATCCCAAGGAAATGTCCCGTCTTTCTGGATGGAGCGTACAGGATATCCTGAACCAGAGGATTGAACGGGCGGGTGAGTACGCACAGGAGCATAATATCACCCTTCTCCTCAAGGGAGCCCGCACTGTGGTGGCATTTGCCGATGGTACGGTACTGATCAATCCTACCGGTAATCCTGGAATGGCGACCGCTGGTTCTGGAGACGTACTGACAGGCTTGATCGCAGGCATGATCTCACAGGGATTGAGTGTCCCTTCTGCCACCTCGGCGGGAGCTTTCATTCATGGGATGGCCGGTGATATTTACGCGGAAGCTAATCATCTAATCCCGCTCATCGCCAGCGATCTTCTGGATAAAGTCCCGGAAGCCATTAAAAGGATTCTCACTTGAATATACGATTTGAAACCCGCTCTGCCAGTGACACACTGATTCTGGGAGAAAAGATAGGGCGGCATCTGGAAGCTGGGGATATTGTTTTTCTGTTCGGAGACCTGGGTGCCGGTAAAACTACCCTTACTCAAGGAATCGCACGGGGACTGGGGGTCGCCAAAAAGGAATATGTCCGAAGCCCGACCTTCACCCTGGTAAACCAGTACAAGGGCAAGGTCCCCGTATTTCATATCGATCTGTACCGGATTGCTTCATCCCATGAATTGGAGGAACTGGGTCTGGAGGAAGTTTTTTCAAGCAAGGGGGTTTCTATCGTGGAATGGGCGGAGAAATTATTTGCCCGCGATGACGCCTCCATTCCCCTGCTGGGAATCGAACGGTGGATAGAAATCCATATTACAATCGAACAGGAGGAGTCCAGAAAATTGGACTTAAAAACCCGCAATATAGGATCCACTGAGCACCCCATTTTCGCTTTACATTAAATGTGTATTATGGCAAAATCCAGATTGGTACATCCTTTGCATGTCCTCAGAAAGCTTCCCCCATGCAAAAAAATAATATCAGAAAAATTCTATTGGGCTTGATTCTGCTCCTAATGACTGTCTCCGCATATAGTTTGATCAAGTCATTGAATAAAGGTTCCTTACCCATAGAGACCTTGAAAACGATGAGCAAGAATGTCGATATCGAGATCAAAAACTTTAAAGTAACACATGAGACATTAGGCGAAAAAGTTTGGGAAATTAAGGCGAAAGAAGCAAAAGTAAAGAATAAGGAGAATAAAATTATCCTGACAGATGTGAATGTGACCTTAAGTGCTGCAGAAAACCGGAAATCAACCATTTCCGCCGATACTGGCACCATAAACCGAGAAACCAAAGACATCCAATTGGAGGGAAATGTCAAATTCAAGGCGGATGCCAACAACTTTTTCGGTCAATTTCAAAAGCAGAATGAAGAGTCAAAAGAACCCGATAGCAAATAAAGGATACGGCCCTTGCAAACCCTCAAACCCCTAATCATATTCTTAGTCAGTCTTTCCCTCTTGGGAATGAACCCGGGAAACACCTTTTCCGCAAAATCCAAGGAAGCCTTGAAAAGGGAGCAGGAAAAGCAACCCATAGAAATCCAATCCGATAAATTGCGGTCGGAAAATGAAGGCAAAAAATTTATTTTTTCTGGGAATGTATTAAGCACCTGGGGCGATTTGGAAATAAAGTCCGATATCCTTGAGGTGTATACCAGCCCGGACAGCAAGGGAAGCCGGGGGGGAACCACCGAAGATGTCAGCCAACCGGGTCAGAACCTGGACACAATTATTGCCATCGGCAATGTGTATATTAAGAAGGGAAACCGGCGAGCCAGGGGGGACCGCGCCCATTATGATAATAAAAAACAGATCATTATTGTCACGGGGGAACCCAATGCTACTGCTTGGGAAGGAAAAAATATCATCAGAGGCAAGAAAATGACATTTGTACTGACGGAAGATTTGTTCAAGGTAGAGGGCCGGGTCAAGCTGGTACTTAATCCCAAAAAGCCGCCGTCAGAAAAGAAAAGATAATTGAACCTTTATACGGCACAATCCAAGGCCATCTCCCTATAAAAAACTGTGCAACGTCTCAAAACGAATAAGCTGGTCAAAGCCTATAAAAACAGGCGGGTGGTCAATCAGGTCAGCATCGAGGTAGGGCAGGGTGAAATTGTCGGTCTGCTTGGACCTAACGGTGCTGGGAAAACTACCACTTTTTATATGGTTGTGGGCCTCATCCGGCCTGATTTGGGCCAAGTTTTGCTAGACCAGGAAGATGTGACCACTTATCCTATGTATATGAGGGCGCAGAGAGGAATCAGTTACCTCCCCCAGGAGCCGTCCATTTTCCGAAAATTAACGGTTGAAGAAAACATTCTGGCAGTACTGGAACCTCAGAAAATCTCCTATAAGGCAAAGATCAAACGGGTCCGCTCCTTACTGGATGAATTCAATATTGGGCATATTCGAAATGCCAAGGGGTTTTCCCTTTCCGGGGGCGAGAGACGGAGAGTCGAAATCAGCAGAGCTTTAGCGACCTCGCCTTCTTTTATATTACTGGATGAACCTTTTGCCGGGATTGACCCGATAGCCGTATCAGACATCCAATCCATTGTGCAAAGGTTGAAAACCAAAGGCATCGGCGTTTTGATCACGGACCATAATGTCCGGGAGACTTTGAGCATCACGGACCGCGCCTATATTATCAGCGAGGGCAAGATCATCGCCGCCGGCGATCCTGACACCATCGCCAATGATCCCAAAGTGAGACGAACTTATTTAGGGGAAGCATTCACCCTTTAAACCCTTAGTTTGAGTTGAGAGATTGCCCATGGCAATGGAGATGAAGTTAAATTTCAAGCAGGAGATGCGGCTGGTACCGACTCCCATGCTGCAGCAGGCGATCAAGCTTCTCCAGCTCTCACGCCTCGAGTTGGTCCAGGCGGTGCACCAGGAAATGATCGAAAATCCTATCCTGGAGGAAATCCTCGAAGAAGAAGAGGAGGAGCTGGACCAAAAGCAAGAAAATCCTGAAGACCCTTCCCTCGACTCCATTGGCCAGACCCAAGAAGAACCTCCTTCCGAAAAAGAAAGCGATCCGCTCGAATATGAGCAGGATTGGGATAATTACATCCAGGACAACCTGTCACAGGGAAGTTCCGCAGACAATTATACTGAAAGACCTTCCATAGAAGCGACCTATAAAAAAGAAGCCACCCTTGCTGACCATCTAATGTGGCAATTGAATCTTTCAGTGAATGAAGATTTGGATAAATTCATCGGGTCCATTATTATCGGCAATATCCAAAATGACGGATATTGCATCGCCGAACTGGGAGAAATTGCGGAAATCAGTCAGGCCTCTGAAGAGGATGTTTTAAGGGTTCTTAAAATTATCCAGACCTTTGAGCCGAACGGAGTAGGCGCTTGCACCCTAAAAGAATGCCTTTTGACTCAGGCAAAAGTATTGCCAGAACGTCTGCCTCTGGTGGAAAATCTGATCGAAAATTACCTTGAACGCTTGCACGAAAGGTACTATCAGAAAATCGCCTCCGAACTCAAGACTACGGTAGACGAAATCATCGCCGCGGTTAGCACCATCAAAACCTTCGATCCTAAACCGGGACTTCAATTCAGTTCCGAGGGCATCGACTACGTCATCCCCGACTTGGTAGTGGTGAAGACGGACGCAGGATATGACGTTGTGTTAAACGACGATGGTCTTCCCAATGTCAAGATCAGCCCTTATTACCATCACCTTTTGAAAAATACGTCCGAACCCAAAACCAAGGAATACCTTAAAAAGAAGCACCAGGCGGCTGAATTTTTAATTAAAAGTATCGACAAAAGACGGGAAACGATTTACAAGGTTGGGAAAAGTATTGTCAAACTGCAGGTAGAGTTCCTGGATCATGGCCTGTCTCACCTCAAACCCATGGTCCTGAAGGATGTGGCACGGGATATCGAAATGCACGAATCCACCGTAAGCCGGATCACCACCAATAAATATATTGATACCCCTCAAGGCATATTTGAACTCAAATTCTTTTTCCATAGCGGTATCAAGTCATTTATCGGAAACAACGACATGTCCTCCGTCCGGGTCAAAAACATGATCCAGGAAATCATTAAATCGGAGGACCCTATGAAACCTCTGACTGACGACGAGATGGTGGAAGCTTTAGTAAAACGAAACGCCAAAATCGCCCGGCGAACAGTGACCAAATACCGCAAAGAACTGAATATTCTTCCTGCCAGTAAACGGAAAAAAATTTACTGATCCCTTGCTTTACTCCCTTGAAATTTTTAATGGACCAAGCTACTCTTAGCCCCCGATCAACCTGTTTTTTTTAGGAGAAAGTACTTATGAAATTGACGGTCGCAGGAATAAAAATAAAGATAACGCAAGCGATCGAGGATCACTTACACAAAAAAATTGGGAAGTCCCTTAAAGACCTGCCGGACCTCGCGGATGTTCATGTCGCCCTAAGGGTTGAAAATTACCGACATTTTGCGGAGGTCACCATTAAAACCAAAGGATTTACGGTGCATGGGGAATCCGAAACCAGCGATCTGTATACCTCCATGGATGAAGCCGTGGAGAAGGCGGAAAGGCAGATTAAAAAACATAAGGACCGTTCTAAAACGCTCAAAATCAGACAAAATGCCGCAGAAAAAGACAAGCAAATCGATTGATCTATTAAATAACTGCCTTTCCCTTTCAACATATAAATGAACCGGCCAAATTCTTCCATGAAGATCAGCGATATACTTAAAGAAGACTACATCATCGCGGATTTGGAGGCCGGTGACAAAGAGGGAACTTTAAACGAGGTTTCGCTTTTTTTGGAACATAAGGGAGCCATTCAGGACCACGGTAAATTGCTTCAGGCGCTTTTGGACCGGGAAAAATTGGGGAGCACGGGAATCGGCGACAACATGGCCATTCCTCACGCCAAGCACGAGGGCATTGAGCACATTATCACGGTGTTCGCCCGGTCCCGGAAAGGCATCGATTTTCAATCCCTGGACCGAAAACCAGTCCATTTTGTTTTCCTGCTCCTGGCTCCTCCTGCATCGACCGGGCTGCACCTGAAAGCTTTGGCCAAAATCGCCCGGCTGTTTAAAAACCCGTCCTTGCGTGAAAATATTTTAAAGGCGGAGGATGCCGATACAATTAACTCTTTAATTTTGGAAGAAGATTCCAAAATCAGCTAGACCCGCCGGGCACCGGCGAATTATTCACTTTTCCTGAGAGAGTTTCGTGTATTCCGGAATTGCCGTATCCAGCGGAGTAGCCATCGGTAAAGCCTACCTGCTTGACCGAACCAAGGTGTGCGTCATCAAGCGCAGTATTCCTGAAAAAGGAGTTGAAAAGGAAATCAGGCGCCTGCGCGACGCGATTGAAATGTCCAAAGCTCAGATGAAGGACACCAAACAACGAGCCAGTTCCATCGCCGACAAATACGCCATCATCCTCGACACCTACACCCTACTACTGGAAGACGACATGCTCGTCAACGAAACCATCGAAACCATCAGGCAGGAACGCTGCAACGCCGAATGGGCCTTGACGGTAACTCTCGAAAAATTCACCAACCTGTTCAACAAAATCAACGATGAATATCTAAAAGGCAAGAAGGATGATCTGGACTTGGTGGTCCATGGGGTCATCAAGAACCTGATCGGCCACCACCAGGAAAATCTGGCGGATATCGACGAACCGGTCGTCGTCATCACCCATGAATTGAGCCCCTCGGACACCATCCTGATGTCCAAAACCTTTATCCTTGGAATGGCCACTGAAGTGGGCGGTAAAACTTCGCATGTTGGCATTTTTGCTTCAGCCTTGGGAATTCCGGCAGTAGTCGGCCTGGTCAATCTCACCGAATTCGTCAACTCCGGTGATACCGTGATTATCGACGGCATCCAGGGTGAGGTGATCGTCAATCCTGACAAAGAACAATTAAATCATTATCAGAAAAAGCAGAAAAATTACCAACGGTATGAAAAAACCTTATTGAAGGACATAGGACTGGAGGCAGAAACGCTGGACGGGGAGAAAGTCCAGCTGATGGCCAACATTGAAACCATCCATGAGGCTAAATCCATCCGTAAATATGGAGGCGAAGGCATCGGACTCTACCGGACGGAATTCCTGTATCTGGCGGCCAACTCACTGCCGACCGAGAACGACTTGTATGCCAACTTTAAAAAAGTCGTACAAACCATGGAGCCCTATCCGGTGGTGATCCGTACCCTGGATATCGGGGCCGACAAGCAACTTTCAAAAATCAACAATGCCCCAGAGGACAATCCGGCACTGGGCTTGAGAGGCATTCGCCTCTCACTGGCTCAACCCGACCTTCTTATGGATCAATTGAAGGGAATTTTAAGGGCAAGCCTTTACGGGAAAACCAAAATCCTATATCCTATGGTCTCCAGTGTGGAGTAAATTGTTGAGGCCAACGGCTACCTGGAAAAGGCTAAAGAGGAGTTAAGAAGCGCGCAAATTCCCTTCCAAGATGATATTCCAGTGGGAGCCATGATAGAAACTCCGTCAGCGGCTCTCATCGTCGACCGAATTTTGGAATTGGTCGACTATATCAGCATCGGTACCAATGATTTGATACAATATGTTCTGGCGGTGGACCGCATCAACGAAAACGTAGCCCACCTTTATCAGCCTTTTCACCCCTCGGTCCTGAGAATTTTGAGAGATATTTTCGCGGTTGCCGAGAAGATGGGAAAACCGGTCTCCATTTGCGGCGAATTGGGAGGCGATCCCATGGCCACTTTTTTACTTTTAGGTTTGGGCAAGGTGCATGAATTGAGCATGGAACCACATTCCATACCCAAAGTGAAAAAAATTCTAAGAAAAGTAACATTGAAGGAAGCCCGTGAATTAGCCGATCACGCCTTAGGCCTGTCCACCTCCGAAGAAGTCAACCGGTTTATCAATAATGAAATGCGGAGCCGTTTCCCATCTGATTTCGACCGAGACTTGGCCTTTGGCGAGAAAAACAAATAACCGGAGCGCAACTCACCCGCAAAGCGCGGGACTTCTCTTGCAATCAATTAAAATTTTGAATAAAATTTCTCACCCTCAAACAAGGTAAGCTTTTATGAGTTCAGGCAATTACTTATTTACTTCCGAATCCGTTTCCGAAGGTCATCCCGATAAAATCTCAGATCAGATTTCGGATTCTATTCTCGATGCACTCTTAAAACAAGATCCCTATTCCCGTGTCGCTTGTGAAACTTTGGTCACCACGGGACTTGTCGTTATATCCGGCGAAGTAACCACCAAGGCCTACGTGGAAATTCCAAAAATCGCACGGCAAACCATCAAGGAAATCGGCTACACCCACTCCGACATGGGGTTTGATTACCAGACCTGCGGGGTGATGGTTACTTTGGACGAGCAATCCCAGGACATCTCACAGGGCGTGGATGACGATCAGCATGAGCAGGGCGCCGGAGACCAAGGTATGATGTTCGGTTACGCTTCCAATGAAACCAAGGAATTGATGCCCGCTCCCATCGTGTATGCCCATAAACTGGTCCGGAAACTAGCCGATGTTCGCAAAAAAGGCATCTTACCTTTTCTTCGGCCTGACAGCAAATCGCAGGTTTCGATACGCTATGAGAAAGGCAAGCCGGTTTGTATCGAAACCGTCGTTGTCTCTTCTCAGCATGATCCCGATATCTCCACCAAAAAAATCCGCTCGGAAATCATTGAGGAAGTCGTCAATCATGTGATCCCAAAAAGTTTTCAAGCTAAGAAAATGAAAATCCATGTCAATCCCACCGGCCGCTTTGTCATTGGAGGTCCCCAGGGGGATTGTGGTTTGACGGGCCGCAAAATCATAGTCGACACTTACGGCGGATTTGCCCGCCACGGGGGAGGCGCATTTTCCGGCAAGGATGCCACCAAGGTGGACCGTTCTGCCGCCTACATGGCCCGCTATATCGCCAAAAACCTGGTGGCCGCTAAAATCGCGGACCGGTGTGAGGTACAATTGGCCTACGCGATCGGCGTCGCCGATCCCGTTTCCATTTTCGTCGATACCTTCAACACGCACCATATCAATCCAAAAAATATTGAAGGCCTGATTCGGGATCACTTTGAACTAAAACCCGCTGGAATCATGAAATCGCTGGACCTGAGAAAACCCCGGTTCAAGCAAACCGCAGCCTACGGTCATTTCGGCAGAAAAGAAAAAGGCTTTACCTGGGAGCAAACTGATAAAGCGGCGAAGCTGAAAAAGTCCGCAGGCTTGTAACCTTTTTCCAGGAAAAGGAAGGTTGAGAAGACATTAAGAATGAGTAGCTTCACCTACAAGTTTTTAATTTAACCAGACGGCTTTATTTTTTTATAAAGTGAAGGTTTTATATGACTGCTGAAATAATTCGCATCGGCATTATTGGGGCGGGCTCCAATACCCGGAAAATACATATCCCGAAACTCCAGGCCATACAAGGAGTCCAGATTGTTGAGGTCGCGAATCGGACCACGGCCTCTGCCCAGAAAGTTGCTGACGAGTTCCAAATCCCCACCGTTCGAAATCATTGGCGGGAAGTCATCGAATCCAAGGAAGTCGACGCCATCGTCATCGGAACCTGGCCTTATCTGCATTCCGAGGCTACCTGTGCGGCTTTGCAGGCAAACAAACATGTTCTTTGTGAAGCCAGAATGGCTATGAATGAAGTTGAAGCTCGGACCATGCTTCAAGCTGCCTACAAGGATCCTGAATGTGTCGTGCAAATTGTCCCCTCCCCATTTACGTTGCATGCCGATTCAATCCTGCTCAAAATGCTCGATAGTGGTGATATAGGAACGCCGCGATTTTTTCGTTTCGAATACCAGGCACCTCCTTTGGTTCCACTGGGAGGAGCACTGCATTGGAGACGAAATAAAAAGTACAGCGGTTCCAATATTATGGTGCTGGGGATTATCTATGAATCCCTCCTCCGTTGGTTCGGTTCCGCCGAATGGGTCGATGCCCATGCTGAAGTAATCAACAACCGTGCGGTTGATCCCGAAACCAACAGAGAAGTCGAGGTCGAAGTTCCCGACTACCTGTCAGTTCAGATGAAGATGACCAACGGCATCATGGGGTCCCTGTTTCTTCATGAACTCAGCACCCGCCCCACCAGTTCCTCCATCAAAATATATGGTGATAAGGGCTTCATCCATCTAGACTTTGAAACGGACGGCAAACTCTATCTGTCGACAGGTGCGGGAGGCGAGTTGAGTGAAGTACAAATTCCAACCGAACAAGCAGGGAAATGGCGGACGGAAGAGGAATTCATCAACACCATCCGCGGCCTCGAGGATACGGAGCACACCACTTTCACCACCGGAGTGGAATACATGAAGTTCACTCAGGCGGTGAATGAAAGTTTCAATGGTGACGGAGAACGCATAATCATACCGCCCGGTTAAATCTTCCGTATTTATTTTCAATAAAATCCTCCCCTCTTAAAAATCACGATTTCCTCCCGACCACAAGAAATCCGCTTCCACCATATACAGTCTCGGAGTGTTCGATGGCAAACCCCGCGCGTTCAACTTCTTCCCGCAGTTCTTCCGGGCGATAACCGTGCCACCTGCCGCATTTTAATTGCTTCTCGATATATTTTAATCCCAAATGAAAGGTCAACGGATATACCCCATATTTTTTAACAACCCAGGATCGTCTCTGACTTCTTAAACTCTCCAGGCTGGCGCGGATAATTTGCTTCGCGTTATAGGAGTGAGTGGGATTGGCGGTCACCAACAACCCGCCCGGCTTCAGGACCCTCCCAAATTCCTGATACGCGTGCCTCCGATCGCTTTCTTCCGGCAACGTGTAAATGGAAAAGTGCGCCGCCACACAGGAAACGGAGGCATCACCCAGCGGCAATTTCATGGAAAGATCCGCTTGCACCCCAGAAACGGAACCCTTCAAATTTAACCGATTCGCTCTGAGTTTCAGTGAAGCGAGGCCCGCCGGCAGAATATCCATGCCCAAATATCGTTCACCCCTGGTCAACCGATTCGCCAGAAATGGAAGCAGCAATCCTGAACCGCACCCCACATCCAGTACCCACTCCCCTTTCCCCAGTCTTATTGAGTCTGCTACACGCTGGAGAGACTCGAGATAAACCTCAGGGGACAGCCAGTCATAGAGCCGGGTTTTGAATCCGATCTCCCAGTATTGCTTATAGATAGATGAAAAAATAATTGATTCTCCTTCTTGTTCGGTACCTGCAAAATCCATATAATAGAATCAAACCTTGCTCAAGTGGGAGATTAATTTTGGCGAAAAAACCCTTCATCAATAAATACGGATTTGTCGAATATCCCTTCCTGCACGACGATCGTAAAGGTAAAAATTGGTGGTTTTTCAACCTTTTGGAGGACCATTTGAAGCGTCGATCCCGGAAGAAATTTGGACCGGACTATACCAAGCAGAATATGCATGATGACATGCTGACCTTCCTGCACGATACCAATCTGAAATTTTATGTCCTGTTGCCTTCCGGCATGGGCATGGAATTTAAACTGATAGGGAAATACGACACGAAGGAATTGGTTCACCTCGAGGACCCGGTGCCCTACATCACTGAAAAATACGGCGGCGGCAAATTCAAGGTCAATATTTACCACGAGGGCACTTTCGCTGGCACGGAAAATTTCAAAACCCACGGCGATCCCAAATGGGTCGAAATTCCGGATGACAATCTGGGATGATTGTCCTTTATCAATAAAAGAGATCTATCAGTTGTAGCCTCTTACCTCCATAAGGCAAAAATGCCTAAGCACATCCAGATACTGTCTCTCTTTTTTCTTTTGATTTCCGCCTGCAGTACTACAGAGCACGTTCCTGATTTAGGTAGCCTGTATAACGCGCTCGCGATGCATGAGGACCCCAACCGCAACCCGATCCTCGTGATACCCGGCCTGATGGGATCTAAACTGGTCGACCAGAATTCGGGTAAAACCGTCTGGGGAGCCTTCGGCCTCGGCCAGGTAGACCCCAACACTTCCGAAGGCGCGCGGCTGGTGGCCCTGCCCATGGTCCCGGGCCAACCGCTGAGGGAATTGCATGATAACGTTCAGTCTGCAGGGGCGTTGGACCGTATCGTATTTAATTTTCTGGGTTTCCCTTTACAACTCAATGCCTACTATCATATTTTGCAAACCTTGGGTGTGGGAGGATACCGGGATGAAGCACTGGGCATAGCCGGTGCTATCGACTACGGAGAGGGCCACTATACGTGTTTTCAATTCGATTATGATTGGCGCCGGGATATTGTCGAAAGCGCAAAAAACCTGGATCGGCTTATCCAGGAAAAAACCCGCTACGTTCAGGAAGAAACCGAAAAGCGGTTTGGTATTAAACTGGAGAAGGTCAAATTTGATATCGTCGCCCATTCCATGGGCGGATTGGTCGCGCGTTATTACCTCCGCTACGGCGCGGTGGACCTCCCGGAAGACGGCAGTCTTCCGAAACTCACTTGGGCCGGCGCCCGGCATGTGGATCATCTCATATTGATCGGCACCCCCAACGCCGGTTCATTGGGTTCCCTTCAGAACCTCATTTCCGGAGTCAGCCTGGAAACCCTGTTCCCCCACTACTCTGCCGCTGTATTGGGCACCATGCCCTCGATGTATGAATTACTCCCTCGGGGGCGTCATGTTCCTTTGTTAAGGGCCAACGGCCAACCGGTGGACGATCTTTTTGATCCGGAATTGTGGAAAAACCAGCAATGGGGTCTGGCCGATCCGGAACAGGATCATATTCTCAAATTACTCCTGCCAGAAGTCGAGAGCCGGGAACAAAGGCTCGAAATCGCACTGGATCACCAGGCCAAGGCTTTACGCCGAGCCCGGCAATTCGCTGCGGCCATAGACGTTCCGGCGAAACCGCCGGATTCACTCAAGTTGCTTTTAATTGCGGGAGATGCCGAAGAAACCAAAATGACGGCCCAAATTAATCCTGAAGGGGGAGTAAAAATAGTTAAAACCGGCCCGGGGGATGGCACCGTTCTGCGCAGTAGTGCTCTTATGGACGAGCGGATGGCGGACAATCGCCAGAGCCGATTGATTTCACCGATTCACTGGAGCCAGGTGCACTTTATTTTTTCCGATCATCTGGGGCTTACCAAGACCCCCGCCTTTACTGACAACGTCCTTTACTTTCTACTGGAGAGTCCCCGGAATTAGGATAGGATTCTTGATCGAATCAAACGAAATTGTAGGCGAAACATCCGCTGGTGCAGGTTACCATGTAATGTGGACAGCTTTTGCAGGGTTCTTTCGCTTGCGTGTCCTCAAAAACATGGCCAAGGAATTTGGTGTGCATTTTCTTCACAGCGATATCATTGACTTCCTTGAAGTCCTGGACATTCCCCAATTTAAGATCATGAAACGGGAAACAATTGAAACAGTCGCCTGTGGGACCGATGTCCATCGGGCTGTCATCCGAACAACCAAAATTTAAATCCTGGTCCTTCCACTTCGTGATATCCGGAACCGGCTGGTTGGCATGATAAAAAAACCGTTCCACCAGAGGATATTCTTTCTCCGAGATATTGTCTAACAAACAGGGTGGAAACGAACAGTCGAACCGGAACGTCAACTGTGGATACTCCTTGAGAAGGTCAATCATCTTGCGTCCCATCCTGGGAAAGTCTTTGATCGGCAACGTCACATTATTCTCCTGCTCACCCACAATGGGAAAGGCGGGGCTGACCCGGATTTTGTAACTCTGCCCTTCCGGCAAACCCATGTCCTGATAAATGGCGTCGATTTCGCGGCACTGGGTCTCAAGGTCCTGCTCAACCGAATACAAATTGAGGCTGAACATGAGGCTGTAGGCATTTTCTCCGAGAAACGCTTCCGCCACCTCCCGGCAACGTTGATGATTGCGTTCGCTGATGTTCTCCTTGGTCTGCCAGTTCAGGAGGATCGAGAATTGAATCTGGCGTTGGATACTGCCCTCCGGCCCGACCGTCTTCAACAACAGGTCCAGAGTCTTGTCCGGCATCAATCCATTGGTGAAGACCCCGAGATAGGCGAACGGTTGCATGGTCTCCAGGGTGCTGGAAAGAATATCGTTGAACCGGGGATGCAGGGTCGGCTCACCGCCCATGAAGTTGATGAGAGTGACGTTTTTGACCCGCGGCAACATTTCCCCGATGAAAAATTCGTAATCCATGGATTTCCCGGGGGTCTTCACGTTCTCTTCCATGTATTCATCAGCGAAGCAGTAATTACACTTCAAATTACAATAACTATTCAAAATCAGGTTCATTGAACAACGGCTCCATTGGCGCAAGGCCAATTCCAAAATGCAGGATGAGCCCTGCGAGATACCTTTCGGATCACTCCTGTTTACCCTGCTCAAAGCCACTCCGCTCGGATTGACCTGATGCTAAAACCGCTCTTTCCACAGGGATATCGGTGGCTTGCATTATATAGGAAATCTCCTATAATTGATCTGAATTTCACCGACACACATTTATATTACGGGGAGCAGAGTGAGTCCCCCATCAGGAATCCTCAAGCCTCCGAAACATCATGCTGGCCTTCGCTAAAGACATCACCCAAAGCCAACCGAACCATCGCGATGAGGACAAAAATCCTGAGCTGAAGAATTACATGAACTACCAGCGGAAACTGAACCACGCCCGCATTGTTTATTACTCCCTGAAACACGCCAAAAACGAACTTCAGGAAAAACTCCAGCAACTCAGGAGAAACGGTGAAAATGCGGAATCCTACCTTGAACAGGCATTTCCGTTAGCGCATCGCTTTGCGGATGACAAGACCCTAACGTTGATGCTGAAAAAACTCGTCAGCGGTCATAATGACGATAAGCAATGGTACCGGATGAATGCTTATTACCATGCCCTGGTTTATGACTGCATGAATCAATTCATACAGAAATACAATCTATGGGTCCGCGACTCCGCCAAAGAGGCGAACGACTTCACCTTTGCGGGAGGTGGAGAAATTGATTTTGGAGATTGGACCTACTTGTATTTTCCGCATCTGGATTTTCATATCGGAGCTTCTTTGGGTCAAAACCAATACCCCTTTGCCAAGCGCAACAAAAAAATCGAAGAGGAAATCGACAAGAAAACTCAAAATGGCGAGACCTTTGAAGCGGCTCTAAAGTCCATCAGGGAGGAGTATGAGATCGAAGACGATGTCATCAAAGTGGTCCTGCATAAAAAAATCAGCCACGACGACCTGGAGTTGTTTCACACCTCGATCAAAACTCCCATTTACGAATTGCTGACGCAACAGCAAAAGGGAAGCTGGGAAGCCCTGGACGGCGAAACTCTGATGGACCAAGCCTACAATTTCGGCTCGCAATTGAAGATATGGACCTGGGGTAAGAAAAAGAAGAACATCTTAAAATTTGTTTAAAGCGTTTCATCGGGATTGATGGGTTTCTGGATGGTGGGGATTTTAAATTTGAGGGATTCCGGTGGTTTGTGGGCGCCCTTGCCTACTGCTTTCAGATGCGCATCTTTTTCCAGCACTTCGAGGCCGATCCGGATCTTGCCCTTGTGCAGGCGTACCGGGTAGATTTTGGTTTTCATGAACGGGTTCTGCCGGCAGTACCCGGTTTCCAGATCGTACCGCCATTCGTGGTTGGGACAAATGATGACGCCTTCCTCGATCCGCCCCTCCCCCAAAGGCGAACCTTTGTGCAGGCACTTGTTGGCAATGGCGAAATACTTGCCCTTGTAATTAAACAGGGCGATTTCGTCCTCTCCCGCGGAGATGATAGCAGACTTGCCGGGAGGCAACTCCTCCTCATCCATGACCTTGACAAATTTCAACATGACAACCTTTTATATTCACTCCAACTCCTAAGAGACTGGAGTTATCATTTTTGTTGTGCGGCTTCCTGCGCCTTCTTTTCCAATTCCTTCTTCATATCCGCTTCCGATAGATATTCATATTCGCAGTGCGAGAAAATCAGATTCAACGCCTTCTGTCCCAGAATGCGATTGCTGGTCTGGGTCATATAATCCTGGCTGGAGAACAGGGATTGCTTCACCTCTTCCACCGATTTTTTGGTTTCCTCGGCCAGACGTTTGTACTCCTCCTCCATGTCCGACTGCGCGACATGGAGGTTCTCGGCCTTGGCGATGCCTTCCAGAATGACGTAGCCCTTGGCGTTGAACTCCGCGCGTGGGCGCCATTCCTGTTCCGCCTGCTCCGGATTGAAGCCCGAATCCTCCAGCTTCATGCCTGATTGCTGGATCTGGAATTTCATCCCTTCAATCATGAACTTCAATTCCTGTTTGATCAGCGACTCCGGAGTCTCGATATCGTGCTCCTTCACCAGGTAATTGAAAATATCCTGCTTGATGCGAACCTCCTCGGCATGCTCCTTCATGTTCTGGATGCCGGTCTTGACATTTCGACGGAAAGACTTGACTGACTCTTCTCCCTGTTGCTGAACGAACTCATCCGTCAACTCCGGCAGGTTCTTCTTTTTTATTTCCTTGATACGCACTTGAAACGTCGCCAGGTCATCCGCTTCCTGTTCTGTCGCTCCCGGAATTGGCATGCTCACCCGCCGCAGTTTCTTGTTCCAGTCGACTGGAAGAGTGACTTTGACTTCGAACTCCTCGCCCACCTTATGACCGATCAACTGGTCTTCAAATCCGGCGATCATTTTTTTCTCACCAACACACATTGGATAATCCTCGGCGTCACTATTTTCCAGCGGCTCATTGCCGAGATAGCCTTCGAAATTCATCACCAGATGATCACCCAACTGGACCTCATGACCCTCCCGGAAAATTTCAAACGCTCCGAACGGTTCCAAATGTTTATGAATGGAGGCTTCAACCTCGGCATCGGTCACTTCAAACAGCGTCTTTTTAAATTTCAGTCCCTTATAATTCTTGAATTTGACTTCCGGTTTGATGTCCAACACCACCGAAAAAGAGAACGGTTTGTCTCTCTTGATTTCATTGATTGCGGAATGGTCGATCTCCGGCGGCCCGGCGGGAACCATCCCGGTTTCCATGAGCGCCTTGTCGTAATACTCCTGCATCAGCCCCTGCCATAACTCAGACATGGACTCCAAAGGCACCTGCTTTTCGAGGATGTCCTGTGGAATTTTACCCGAACGAAAGCCCGGCATTTTAACCTGCTTGTTGATTTCCTTGTAAGCACGGGTAATCCTTTGCGCCACCACATTCCCCGGTATTTCGATGTCCAGCTTGCGCCGGGTCCCTTCCAATTCTTCTACTTTGAATTCCATTTACCGTCTCTTAATAAAATAAATTAATCAGGGACCACCTGCGCTCCATACTTCTCTTCGATCAGCCGGTCGAGTTCTTCTCTGAGCTTCCCCAGAATTTCATCGTAGCTGAACGCTCCGACTTCCTCCGTACCTTTTTTCAGGTTGACGTGAGCCGGACCGCACCAGAGACCGAGATCGGCGTCGTCAGTTTCACCGGGGCCGTTCACCCGGCACCCCATGACCGCGATGGTGATCTTGTATTTCTCGGCGTATTCGGTCATTCTACGCACATCCTGCGCTAAATCCACAAATTTTCCATTCTCGACCCGGGAGCAACTGGGACAGGCGATAATGTTCAGACCCTCCAGAAAGTTCTCCGGAACGGACCTGAACCTCCCATCTTCAATATCTTGGAGTATAGAGCGCCCTACGACGATTTCCTCGCCTTTGTCGTCGTCGGGAACAGTGAGGGATACCCGGATGGTATCGCCGATTCCCGCCGGAATCAATTGCTCAAACGCGATTCGGGTTTTGATGACTCCCTCTGGCGGCATCCCCGCTTCGGTGACCCCAAGATGCAAAGGCACATCCGGCCGCTCCGCCGCGAAGCGCTTGTTGGCCTCAATCACTTCCTTGTAATCCGAATTTTTGAGAGAAACACAATAATTCTCAAACCCCAGGTCGTCCAGTAATTCGCAATGATCCACCGCGCACCGGACCATGGCCTCTATAGGATCGTCTGGATACTGGGCTTTGTACTCGGGGTCCACTGATCCGGAATTGACCCCGATCCGGATAGCGCAATCGTTTTCCTGGGCGGCGTTTACGATGAATTCGACCTTTTCCGGAATGCTCAGGTGCTTGTCGAGATGATATAAGTGACCGGGATTGTACCGGATTTTATTCACATAAGGGGCCACCAGCGGCGCCAGCCGGTAATTTTCCTGCAGGTCCACTGAAAATACCGCTTTGGAAGCCTGCCTGAGGGTCTTCAGGGCCTCGACGTCCTCTTTGCTGTCGACGGCGATGCGGATGATATCGGCGCCGGCCTTTTCAAGAATCTGGATTTGCCGGGCGGTGGCATCGATATCCACAGTCCGGGTGGCGGTCATGCTTTGTACGGCTATCGGAGAATCACCCCCAATCGTCAGAGAGCCGACACGGATTTTTCGGGTTTTACGAGGTTGGATTTGCGAATTCACAGCGCGGATTCTTTCTCTAAAGGGTTGGTGGGAATTGACAAGTAATATCAAAAGGTTATCAGAAACAGACCGGGTTCTCAATCGAATCCTATAATTCCCAAAGTCCCTCAGCCCACTTTACCGTAAGTTGCTTCCTTGGAATCACCAAGCTTTTGATTTATAGTTGTCTATTGTCAATAGCGGTTTGTTTTCCGGACATCACCTGCATATTCCTCAATCGGGTCCCAGCCATCACCGGGACAATGGAATCACCCAAAAGGCAAATTCATGAAAAAGTACCTGCTATCCATCGGCCTCCTGGCGGCACTCGCCTTATCCATAGCTTCCCCTGGCTTGGCGGGAAAAGCTTCGCACGGACTGTCGTTATACGGTCCTCAGGATCTCAAGTACAAACCCGGCCAACCCTACCGCTACGGAAATCCCAACGCCCTTAAAGGCGGGCGTCTGGTTTTGAGCGCTTTCGGTGCATTTACTAAATTAAACCCGCTATCTCTGAAAGGAGTTCCTGCCTCTTTTATCGATTTGCTGGTGTTTCAAACTCCCATGGATGGTTCAGCGGATGACAATGAGCATTTTTCCCAATACGGCAATCTGGTCGAAAAGGTGGAACTGGCTGACGACCGCCTCAGCATGGTTTATCACATCCGCAAAAACGCCAGGTTTTCCGACGGGCACCCGGTGACGGCGGACGATTTTGTGTTCTCGTTCAACCTGATCAAAAACCCTGAGTTCCATCCTTTTTACAAACATTATTTCGCGGATATCAAACAGGCCAAAAAACTGGGCAGCTATAAGGTGAAGTACACCTTCGCCTTCTACAACCAGGAACTCCCTTTGATTGTGGGTCAAATGATCATTCTTCCCAAACATATCTATGGTCAGAAAGGCAAAAAATTCGGTTCCGATTTTGACGACAGGGCCGTCGGAAGCGGTCCTTATACGGTAAAAAAGTACGAATTCGGCAAATACATCATTTACAAGCGAAACCCCAACTGGTGGGGCAAGAATTTGGCCATCAACCAGGGCCGATTCAACTTTGATGAAATAACCGTAAAAGTCTATCTTGATCCGGTAGCGATGCGCGAGGCATTTAAAGGGGGGGAATATGACTTGAATATGATCAACAGTTCCCGTGATTGGGCGCTGGACTATAAGGGAGATTTCGTCAAGAAGGGTTATTACTTGAGAAAGGAACTTCCTCATACTCGTGTGGCCGGTATGCAGGGCTTTGCCATGAACCTGCGGAATCCCATTTTCAAATCGCGCAAAGTACGGGCTGCCATCGCCATGGTCATGGATTTCGATTGGAGCAACCGGAATCTGTTTTACAATCAATACACGCGCAGTGAATGCTATTTCGACAATAACCCTGAACTAAAAGCCAAGGGCACCCCTAAAGGAGAAATCAAAGAAATACTACTTAACTTACGGAAAAAACACGGAAAACAGTACGTTCCAAAAACTGTATTCACCAAACCGGTCGGTGCCCCCGGACAGGGTATCCCGATTGAAAAAAATATTGCCCTGGCCAACAAGCTGCTCGATTCGGATGGATGGCAACGGGGTGCCGATGGCTTTCGCCAAAAGAAAGGCCAACGCTTAGATTTTGAAGTATTACTAGTCAGTCCTCTATTCCAGAGGATTGTCGAACCATTTAAAAATAATTTAAAGAAAATTGGGGTTCAGCTTACCAGCAAACTGGTGCAAGTCGCTCAATACGAGGAACGCCTGCGGGAATTCAAGTATGACATGGTAGTCACCAGCTTCCCTCAATCCCGTTCACCCGGCAACGAGCAGAGAAGCATGTGGACCAGTGAAGCGGTGAAAGTTCCAGGGTCACGCAACTACATGGGCATTGAAAACCCGGTCATCGACGAATTGGTGGATATTATTGTCAAAGCCCGAACGCGCAAGGAACTGGTGAACGCCGTTCAGGCGATGGACCGGATACTGACTCACCAATTTTATCTGGTGCCTCACTGGTATATCGGTTACGACCGCATGGTGTATTGGAATCGATTTTCACATCCAAAAATTATTCCTTCGGCCTCGAGTCGCCAGTCTCATTTTATCGAGTGGTGGTGGTACGACAAAACCAAGGCTAAAAAATTGAAAACCGCCCGCGCATCAGGCAGATCCCTTAAGTGACCTCATCCAGATAATCCTATGACTACTTACATCATCCGCCGATTGTTGTTGATGTTCCCGACCCTGATCGGGATTCTGACGATCACATTTCTCATCATCCAGTTCGTGCCGGGCGGACCCATCGATCAAATGAGATCCCTGCTACGTGGACATGCGAGCGTGATGGGCGAAGCCGGCGGTGGAGCTACAGGTGGCATCCAAGGCCTCAAAGCTCAAGAGATGGACCCGAAGTATCTGGAGGAGCTCAAAAAAACCTATCACCTCGACCGGCCTCTGTGGGAACGCTACCTGCGTACCTTCATCTGGTATTCGCCGAAGGACATGAAACAACCGTTCGCCGAACGGTTTTTCAACCGCGACAACTGGGACGGGTTTCTGATGTTCAAATTCGGCGATTCGTTCTATCGCAACAAGTCGGTGCTGGAGCTGATCATCGAAAAACTACCGGTCTCCGCTTCCCTTGGGGTCATCAGTTTTTTCATGATCTACATCATCTGCATCACCCTGGGCATCGCCAAAGCGGTGAGAAGCGGTTCTCGATTCGATACCGCTTCCAGCATAATCGTGTTGATCGGTTACAGTACGCCGGGTTTTGTTCTCGGACTCCTGCTCATCGTTTTTTTTGGACCGGGGGACCGGGCGATTGCCCACATGATACCCATTGCCGGGCTCACCTCGGTAGGCACTCCCGGTTATGAGGAGTGGACCTCCTGGCAGAAATTCACCGATTACCTGCATCACCTGGCGGCGCCGCTGACGTGTTACATCATCGGCGGATTCGCCACGCTCACCATGCTGACCAAGAATGCAATCATTGAAGAAATGAGCAAGCAATATGTGCTGACGGCGCGTGCCAAGGGGCTGACCGAGAACACCATCCTCTACAAACATATTTTGAAAAATTCATTGATCCCGCTTATTACCGGATTCCCCATCGCCTTTTTGACCATGTTTTTTTCAGGCTCATTGCTGATCGAGCAGATCTTCACGCTGGACGGCCTGGGTCTGCTGTCGTATCAGGCCGTAATCCAGAGAGATTATCCCATCGTCTTGGGCAGTCTTTTTATTTTCACCCTGCTGTATTTGGTCGGACAATTGTTGACGGACATTTCCTACGTCCTCATCGACCGCCGAATTTCATTTGAGGAGTCGCAAGGGTAGTGGCCATGAAATTAAACAAGGATCTGCAGGTCAAATTTCAAAGATTCAATAGCGACAAACGGGCGCGCTACAGCCTGATCGCCTTGATGGTGATTTTTTTCCTGACCCTGCCCGCCGAGTTTCTATGCAACGTCCGACCGATTCTTTTGGTGGTGGACGGCAAACCCTATTTCCCCATCATGTTGACTTACAGCGAGCAGGACTTTGGCGGTCCCCTTCTCTCGGAACCCGATTACAAGTCAAAACGATTTCTAAGAATCCTCAAGGGCGAATCGCCGGACGATTCCGCCACTATGGACTTGAGCGATTTTGATGAAGGGGATGATGCCGGCCTGACATTGGGTCTGGGAGATTTTGATGACGAGGAGGACGTTTCATCTGCGCCCCTGATTTTAACTTTGGAAGATTTTGAAGAGGACGATTCCCTGACGCCGCTCCCGGAAACTGAAAGCAAAACGGCTCCAGAGTCCCCCACCATCGCACTGAAGGCTCGTGACACCTGGATGCTGTGGCCGCCCGTGCGGTACGACTACAAGTACATCCCCAGCCACAGCATCACCGGCCGGGTCGCCCTTGCCGCACCTTACGAAACACCCTCCTCCGATGAAAGTAGAATCATCCCATCGTCCTGGCAAGACGGGCATTACCTGGGTACAGACGATCGCGGCCGGGACGTGCTGGCGCGCCTGGTTTATGGTTTTCGTATTTCCATGATTTTCGGGTTGTCGCTGGCGGTAACGGGAACCCTTCTCGGATGCCTGCTGGGCGGCATTCAGGGATTTTTCGGCGGCTGGATTGATCTTATCGGGCAACGCCTGACGGAAATCTGGGGTTCCATCCCGCGCCTGTACATTCTGATTATTTTGAGCGCCATGCTGACGCCCTCTGCCTGGCTGTTGTTCGGAATTTTAAACCTGACGGCATGGATG
>QIDN01000120.1 GCA_003229345.1 Nitrospirota bacterium
ATTTTATCAGATAATCCGGCAAAATACAGACAAAAGACAGGTAAATTGCCCCGTAAAAGGTCAACCTCGATAGAATCTGATCAATATAATCGGAAGTTTTGTTCCCAGGACGAATTCCGGGGATAAAACCGCCGTTCTTTTTCATATTGTCCGCCACCTCCGTGGGATTGAAAATAACAGCCGTATAAAAATAACAAAAGAAAAATATCGCGCTAATAAAAAACATGCTGTAAAGAAGCGTCCCCGGCTGCATAAGGCCCGCAAACTGCTGCATCAAGGGGACGTCGATAAACTGCGCCATCGTCGCCGGTAACATGATAATCGACGAGGCAAAAATCGGAGGAATAACCCCGGATGTATTCACCTTCAAGGGCAGATGAGTACTTTGCCCACCGTACATTTTGCGCCCCACCATGCGTTTCGCATATTGGATGGGGATACGCCTCTGCCCGCCTTCGGTAAACACAATGGCCCAGACCACACCCGCCATCAAAACCGTCAGCAGCAGGACCACTAGAACGGACAACTCGCCGGTGCCCATCAGATCCATGGACATGAAAATCGCCGCAGGCGCCCCGGCCACGATGCCGGCAAAAATGATCAGCGAAATGCCGTTGCCGATACCCCGCTCGGTAATCTGTTCCCCGAGCCACATGATAAACGCGGTGCCGGCAGTCAGCGTTAAAACCGCCATCAATCGGAAACTCCAACCAGGCTCTGGTACGATGGCCGCCCCGCCGGGGCTTTTCATGGCTTCCAACGCCACACTCATGCCGGTACCTTGGACCAAACTGATAACGATAGTGCCATACCGGGTGTACTGGGTAATTTTCTTCTGGCCCTGTTCGCCTTCCTTTTTCAGTTGTGCCAGGTGCGGAGACACGATGGTCATCAACTGCAAAATAATGGAAGCGCTGATATAGGGCATAATCCCCAGCGCAAATATCGTCGCCCGGCTCAACGCGCCGCCGGAAAACATATCGAACATACCCATAATGGTGCCTTTGGTCTGCTCGAACAGTTCCGCAAGCGCGGCTCCATCGATTCCAGGGGTCGGAATGTGCGCGCCGATCCTGTAAACAATCAACACACCCAGTGTGAACAGAATCCGCCGCTTGAGCTCGGGAATTTTAAATAGGCTACCGAAACTCTCTGCGCCGCTCATTTAAAGGACTACAGCCTTTCCCCCGGATTTTTCAATTTTCTGCAACGCGGACTGACTGAACTTATGCGCATGAATCTCGACCGCTCCGGTCAACTCGCCATCGCCCAGCACCTTCACTGCTTTTAAATCTCGAATTAATCCTTGTTCTTTCAAAACCTGAGGCGTCAGTGCGCCGTCCACTTTCAACTCTGCCAGGGACCTGAGATTCACCAAATCGTAAGACTTCTTAAAAATGTTGGTGAATCCACGCTTGGGAAGACGCCTTTGCAGCGGCATTTGGCCGCCTTCAAACCAGGGATGCGGCTTACCGCCAGAACGACTCTTCTGACCTTTCTGACCCCGTCCACAGGTTTTTCCCATACCGGACCCGGAACCTCTTCCCACTCGTTTTGGCTTTTTACGGGACCCAGGATTATTTTTTAAATTTGATAGGGTGATCATATTTTATAAATTCCAATCCAGTTCAGGCAGAGGACTTGGCCTCCACCGCTTTCTCCCGCGCCTTGGAAAACTGCTCCGCGTTACGCAGGGAAACCAATCCATTGATGGTAGCCTTAACCACATTATGCGGATTATTGGTCCGAAGACATTTGGTCAGGATATCTTTGATTCCAACCGCCTCGAGAACCGCACGTACAGCGCCACCGGCGATTAGTCCGGTCCCCCGGGAAGCAGGCCTCATCAAGACACGTCCAGCACCAAACTGCCCGATGATTTCGTGCGGGATGGTGGACCCATCCAGCGGAATCAAGACCTGGCTTTTCTTGGCCTTGTCAATCCCTTTGCGAATCGCCTCTGGCACCTCATTGGCTTTGCCGAGACCCCAGCCGACTTTGCCTTCGCGGTTGCCCACAACTACCAAGGCGCTGAAGCTGAACCGACGACCGCCCTTGACTACTTTGGCGACACGTTTGATCTTGACGACTTTATCTACCAGATCCTGTTGTTTTGCGTTTCGATCCTGCAACGATAATCCTCCTGCTCGTCGGGTAGTTCACCCAGCGGGCTTAAAATTTAACTCCCTTTTCACGCACTGCATCGGCCAGCGCCTTGACGCGTCCGGCATAAATGAATCCATTGCGATCGTAATACACTTCCTTGATACCCTGTTGAGCGGCTTTTTCGCCCAGCAAAGCACCGACCAATACGGCGGCTTTGATGTTGCCACCGTATTTCATCTGGTCACGGAAGGCCTGGGAAGCGGTAGACTCCGCAACCAGGGTTTTGCGTTCCTGATCGTTCACGATCTGCGCATAAATATGCTTGGCGCTTTTGAACACCGTAAGACGCAGTTTCTCCGGATGGCGCTGAGTTTTGGTCTTCACGCGCTGCTTGCGATGGTGCCGGAGGCGGCGGCGTAATGTCGTTTTCATAATTGATGTACCTTATTTAGCCGTACCAGCAGCTTTCCCTGCTTTTCTCCGGATTCGCTCACCTGCATACATCACCCCTTTGCCTTTATACGGCTCCGGGGGACGGAACTTCCGGATTTCTGCGGATACCTGCCCTACTTGTTGTTTATCGGTTCCTTTGATTTTGATGGTATTTGCTTTGGAATCGACTTCGAATTCTATCCCTTTAGGTGCGGAGTATTTCACGGGATGGGAGAACCCCAGTTGCATCACCAGGTCCTTCCCTTTCAAATCCACTTTGTACCCCACGCCGACAATATTGAGTTGTTTTAAAAATCCTTCTGAGACGCCGGTGACCATATTACTGAGCAACGCCCGGGTCAATCCGTGCAGAGCCCTATTGGTCCGATTATCGTCTGGCCGGCTCACCACAAGCTGCCCATCTGCAGATTCGATTTTCATGTTCGAATCAAATTCGCGCTCAAGCTCGCCTTTGGAACCTTTGACGTGCACCTTGGATCCAGTGATCTTGATCTCAACCCCAGAGGGGATGACTATTGGTTTTCTACCGACTCTCGACATATTCCCTTTCTTACCAGACGTATCCCAACACTTCGCCCCCGACCCCTTTTTCACGGCAGACGCCATCGGTAACCACTCCGGAGGAGGTAGAGACAATAGCGACTCCCAATCCATTTAACACTTTTGGAATCGTATCTTTATTAACATAGACCCTGCGGCCCGGCTTACTAATGCGCCTAATTCCGCGAATAGAAGACTCCCCTTCTTTGTATTTCAGGTAAATCCGGAGCCAGCCCTGCTTATTATCCTCTGCCACTTTAAAATTCTTGATAAACCCCTCATCGCGCAGAATTTCCACAATCCGAACCTTCATCTTGGAATTCGGAATATCCACCTTGGGGTGCTCCGCCCGAATGGCGTTTCTAATTCTTGTAAATAAATCCGCTATGGGATCGGTCATTGACATAATGCAATCTGTCTCCTGATTCGTTTTCCGTTTACCAACTGGACTTGGTGACTCCGGGAATTTCTCCCAGAAGCGCCCGTGTTCGGAAGCAGATGCGGCACAACCCAAACTTTCTCAGGTAGGCGCGCGGCCGTCCGCAAACATTACAACGGCTGTATTCACGAACTTTGAACTTTTGCTTTCGATTGGCTTTGGCGACTAAACTTTTCTTGGCCATGCTTGACTCCAGGTTCCGCCGGTCAGTTCCGGATCGGAAACCCCATCGTTTTCAGTAACACCTTACCCGCTTCATCTGTTTCGGCGGAGGTGCAGATAGTAATATTCATCCCCTTGATATGCTCGACCTTGTCGAAGTCGATCTCCGGGAAGATCAATTGCTCTTTCAGGCCGATGGTGTAGTTGCCCCGACCATCGAACGCCTTGGGAGGCAGTCCCTTAAAATCTCTTACGCGTGGCAAGGCGAAACCCACCAATCGCTCAAAAAACTCGTACATACGGTTGCCGCGCAGAGTGACCCGAACACCGATCGGCACCCCTTCCCGTAGCTTGAAGTTCGAGATAGCCTTCTTGGAGCGGGTCACCACGGGTTGTTGACCGGTAATGATCCGTAACTGCTCCACGCCCGCATCAATCAACTTGCCGTTTTGCAGGGCCTCGCCCAACCCCATATTGACGACAATTTTATCCAGCCGGGGAACCTGCATGACATTCTTCAATCCGAGGTCCTTCTGGATTTGGCTCCTGTGTTTTTCGTTATATACTTTTTTTAAATTCGCCATAATTCCTGGTTTTTCGCAATCCCGCTGGGACTACCCTTTATCCATTACTTCGCCACATTTAACACAGACACGCACCCGCTTGCCATCTTCCAGCTTCTTGCGTTTGATCCGTACCCCTTTGCCGCATTTATCACACACCAGCAGAACGTTGGAAATGGCCAACATCCCTTCCTTTTCAACAATGCCGCCCTGCTTGTTCTGCGCGCTGGGCTTGGTGTGCCTTTTCAGCATGTTCAATTTTTCGACAGTGAGCCTTCCATCGTTGGGAAATAACGCCAGGATTTTTCCTTTTTTACCTTTTTCCCGCCCGGCGATGACTTCCACGATGTCATCTTTTTTTAATTTGAGTTTGATCGCACTCATTACAATACCTCCGGCGCAAGCGACAGGATTTTCAAGTATTTTTTGGCTCTCAACTCGCGTGCCACGGGACCGAAAATACGGGTACCCACCGGCTCTTTTGCGTCGTTGATCAGCACGGCGCCATTGGAATCGAATTTAATATAACTGCCATCCGGACGCCGGATTTCCTTCCGGGTACGAACCACCACGGCTTTTCTCACATCACCCTTTTTAATCTGGCTTTGCGGTTCGCATTCCTTCACCGCCACCACGATAATGTCGCCGACTGAAGCATACCGACGCCCCGTACCACCTAGAACCTTGATGCACTGCACCTTTTTGGCTCCGGAGTTATCCGCTACTTCCATGACTGTTCTTAATTGGATCATAGTTATTCTATCCGGCTAAACCGCTTGCGCTGCCTTTAGAACCTTCTCGAGATTCCAACGTTTGGTTTTGCTCAACGGTCTCACTTCCCGCATGGAGATGAAATCCCCGACCGAGCATTCGTTCTTCTCGTCATGGCATCTGAACTTTTTGGTCCGCTTGACCACCTTCTTGAAGGTGCGGTGGATAAACTTACGCTCCACCGAAACCACGACCGTTTTATCCATCTTGTTACTCACGACGGTTCCCGTAATTACTTTTTTATTTTTTGCGACTTCCTGGCTCAATGGACCTCCACGAACATTTTCAATCGTATTGAATTATTTTTTATCCGTTGCTTTTTTACTCTCTTGTTCTTTTTTAGCTTCAGCGGGCTTGGCCTCGGTCTCCAGTTGATTACTTTGCAGAGTCAAAATCCGGGCAATATCGCGCCGCATATATTTCAACCGACCGGGATTCTCGATTTTCCCCATAGCCAGCTGGAACTTCAAATTAAAATATTCTTCGCGCAGGTCGCCTATTTTTTCTCCGCGCTCTTTTTCCGAAAGCTCTTTTATGTCCTGCATCTTCATAATCGCAATCCTACTTCCTTATTTATTGACCACCAACCACAAACCGGGTCGGGACCGAAAGCTTATGCGATGCCAGCCGGAAAGCTTCCTTCGCTACCTCTTCCTCTACACCCGCCATTTCATACAAAATGCGTCCCGGCTTGACCACCGCCACCCAGAACTCCGGATTGCCTTTTCCTTTACCCATGCGGGTTTCCGCCGGCTTCTTGGAGATGGGCTTGTCCGGAAAAATGCGGAGCCAAATTTTACCGCCACGCTTGACGTGGCGGGTCATGGCAATACGTGCCGCTTCAATCTGGCGGTTAGTGATCCAACCGCACGCCAGCGCCTGCAATCCATATTCACCGAAACTGACCGTGCCGCCACGGTACGCTGTTCCGCGCATTTTGCCTTTATGGCGTTTCCGGTATTTAACTTTTTTGGGCATCAACATGATGCAAACTCTCCTGTAAAATCGATCTTAGGACTTGCCTTTTTCGCTGACTTCTTCTTTCCCCATCGGTACCCCGGGTTTTTCAAAAATCTCACCCTTATAAACCCAGACCTTGATACCGATAATCCCGTAAGTCGTCAGGGCTTCCGCGGTTCCGTAATCGATATCGGCCCGTAAGGTATGCAACGGCACCCGACCTTCCCGGTACCATTCACTCCGGGCAATCTCATGTCCACCCAGTCGGCCAGAACATCGAATTTTAATGCCCAGCGCACCAAACCGCAGAGAGGACTGAACGCTTTTTTTCATGGCCCGCCGAAAGGAAATTCGCTTTACCAACTGCAGGGCGATGTTCTGCGCCACTAGACTGGCATCCAACTCGGCTCGACGTATTTCCTTAATATTCAAGTTCACTTGCTTGCCGCCGATGATGCGTTGCAGCTCTTCTTTCAACCGATCCACTTCCAAGCCCTTTTTACCGATGATGATCCCCGGTCGGGCGGTATGAATATTGATGCGAATCCGGTTGGCGGAGCGCTCAATTTCCAGATTGGCGATTCCCGCATGGGACAGGTTTTTTCTCAGAAAATTCCGGATCTTGATATCTTCCTGAAGCAATTCTGGAAAATCTCTTTTACCAAACCAGTTGGACTTCCAGGGCTTGTTGATCCCCAATCTAAATCCGTACGGATGTACTTTTTGTCCCACGTAATTTCTCCGAATTTATTTTTCGTTCAGCACGATAGTTACGTGACTGGTTCGTTTCTTGATGAGGTTGGACATTCCCCGCGCCCGAGGCATCTGGCGTTTCCAGGCCACTCCCTCATCCACCGTAATCTTTTTAACGATCATATCCTCCACGTCCACCACCTTGTGATTTTCCTCGGCATTGGCCAACGCTGATTTCAACAGCCCCTGAATTTCGCGGGCGGCTTTTTTACGCGTGAAGGTAAGCACATTCATCGCCTCCGTCACGCTTTTACCGCGAATCAAATCAGCCACCAGCCGGGCTTTCCGGGGTGCCAAACGTACATGTCTCAATCGCGCCTTCACATCCATATCTAAAAATTAACCTCTCTCATCAGCCTTTAGGCGGTGCCGCTTTTTTAGTTTTGCCGCTGTGCGCCCGGAAGGTTCGGGTAGGAGAAAATTCCCCCAGCTTGTGGCCCACCATGTTCTCGGTAACAAACACGGGGATAAACTTTCTCCCGTTATGCACCGCCAGGGTGTGCCCGACGAAATCCGGCGAAATGGTCGAGCGACGCGACCAGGTCTTGATAATCTTCTTATCATTTTGCCGGTTCAATAAATCGATTTTATTCTGCAGGGAATCGTCAATAAACGGTCCCTTTTTCAGCGATCGCGCCATTCAAAAATTTCCTTAATTAATACAACAAGTTGTCCTACGATTACCGTTTCTTTTTCTTCCGGCTCAAAATGTATTTGCTGGATGGTTTTTTCACCTTCCGCGTCTTGTAACCCTTAGCCGGGGTACCCCACGGACTACAGGGATGCCTGCCGCCGGAGGAGCGTCCTTCGCCACCCCCCATCGGGTGATCCACCGGGTTCATCGCAACCGCTCTTACGCGCGGCCGTTTTCCCAACCACCGATTCCGTCCGGCTTTGCCGATGGAAACATTTTCGTGATCGGTATTCCCGACCGTTCCCACCGTGGCCCGGCATTTGACTTCCACCAGCCGGACTTCTCCGGAATCTAATTTAATATTGGCATACCGGCCTTCTTTCGCCATCAGCTGAACAGACGCTCCGGCACTGCGGGCAATCTGCCCGCCTTTGCCTGGTCGCAATTCAATATTATGAATCAGCGTGCCTGCGGGAATTTTTTCCAAGGGAAGACAATTTCCCGCTCGCACTTCCGCATCGGGACCGGACATCACCTTGTCTCCGGCTTTCAGACCCTTGGGGGCGATAATGTATCGCTTCTCGCCGTCCAGATAAGTCAGTAACGCAATGTGCGCCGACCGATTCGGATCGTATTCAATCCCGGTCACTTTTGCAGGAACACCATCCTTGTTACGCTTGAAATCGATCACCCGGTACAATTTACGATGCCCGCCGCCACGACGTTTTGCGGTAATTCGCCCGTTGTTGTTCCGCCCCCCTTTTCGGGAAATGGAAACTAATAGACTCTTTTCCGGCGTGCCCTTGGTGATTTCGTGGAAATCGGAGATGGTTTGAAACCGAACTCCGGCAGATGTTGGATTGAGTTTACGTACAGGCATATTATTTACACACCGTCAAAAAAGTCGATGCGATCCCCTTCTTTTAACAGAACGATTGCTTTCTTCCAGGCTTTGGTTTGGCCCTGATGCCGCCCAAACCGCTTGCTCCTGGGTTTGACATTGATCGTATTCACGTCGAGCACGGTCACGTTGAAGATATTTTGCACCGCCTCTTTAATCTGCAATTTATTAGCGTTACGGTTTACCTGAAACATCACCCGGTTGCCATGCTCCTGCATCAGGGTGCTTTTTTCCGTGATGAGGGGCTTCTCCAAAATACTGTAGTGATTGACGGGCATCAGTTTAAACGCTCCTCAATTTTCTTAATGGATTCAGGCGTGCACACGATCGCTTCATGACACAGAAGATCGAACACATTGAGCCCTTCCACCGGCAGCACATCCGTGTTGGGTAAATTGCGTACCGCCAATTCCAAATTCTTATCTTTTTCCGCTACCACAAACAGAGTTTTCGGCGGCAGCCCCAGCTTCTTGATCAATTCCACTGCTGCTTTGGTTTTGGGCTCCGCAAGCATCAAACTCTCCACCACCTGCAGGCCGTTGTTGCGAACCCGGTCTGTCAGCACAGATTTGAGCGCAAGTTTTTTGGATTTTTTGGACAACTTGAAAGTGTAACTTCTTGGCTGTGGCCCGAAGACCGTCATTCCTCCCCGCCAGAGCGGAGAACGCGAGCTTCCTGCACGCGCGCGACCGGTGCCTTTCTGTTTCCAGGGCTTTTTACCACCACCCCTCACTTCACCGCGGTTGCCGATAGTAGAAGCGGTTCCACTCCGTCGAGCCGCCTGCTGCAGGGAGACATACTCCTTCACCAGATGCTCTCGAACCTTGACATCAAATACTTCAGACGACAGAGGAACGGTCCCTACTTTTTTCTTATCTAAATTAATTAAATCCAAATCCGGCATGATTGATTCTTTCTATTCCCTTAATTTTTTGATCCAGGTCTTTGCAGTATCCGGACGATGCCGCCGTTGGCCCCTGGCACGGAGCCTTTCAGCAAAACAATGTTATTCCCGGCATCCACACGAACCACCTGAATATTTTTTGCGTAGATCCGATCTCCACCCATACGTCCCGGCATGGGATGCCCCTTGAACACGCGCCCCGGATAGGTCGCCATACCGATCGACCCAGCGCCCCGAAAGGATTCATGGTTACCGCGGGAGGCAGGATGGCCGCCAAAACCGTGCCGCTTCATGACTCCGGCAAACCCTTTACCCTTGGAGACTCCGACCACATTAACCCGGTCGCCCTCCTTGAACATTTCCACGGATAACGGTTTCCCTAAATCCTCATCACTGACTTCCATTCCTCTAAACTCCGCCAGCAATTGAGCGGGATCTACTTTCAACTGACTGTAAACTCCCTGCATCGGTTTGTTGGTATGTTTGGCTTTGCGCTGACCGTAGGCCACCACCAACGCCTCGTACCCGTTCTTCTCCCGGGTGCGCTTGAGAACGGGAACACATCCCTCCACCTGGACCACGGTAACGCAGACACAATCTCCTTTTTCCGTGAACACCTGGGTCATTCCTACTTTTTTCCCCAACAAACCTTGCATCGCTACACTCACTAAAGTTTAATTTCAATATCCACGCCGCCGGACAAGTCCAGCTTCATCAACGCGTCCACCGTTTGCGGGGTGGGCTCGAGAATTTCCATAATCCGCTTATGAGTCCGTATCTCGAACTGCTCTCTGGATTTTTTATCCACGTGCGGGGATCGAAGCACCGTCCACTTGTTCCTGACAGTGGGCAGAGGGATGGGACCCACCACCCGTGCGCCAGTGCGCTTGGTGGTTTCCACGATTTCCCCGACTGACCAATCCAGAAGCTTGTGGTCGTACGCCTTCAGTTTGATTTTAATTTTCTGATCGCTCATTATTCAGTAATCTCACTGACGATTCCCGCGCCTACGGTGCGGCCACCTTCACGAATCGCGAAACGCAATTCCTTAGACATGGCCACTTCTGTGATCAATTCCACCTCAAAGGTGACGTTATCACCGGGCATAACCATCTCAACCCCGCCGGGCAGGGTGACTATACCCGTAACGTCGGTGGTTCTGAAATAGAACTGCGGCCGGTATCCATTGAAGAACGGAGTATGACGTCCACCTTCATCCTTGCTCAGAATATATACTTCCGCTTTGAACTTTTTGTGCGGGGTGATCGATCCGGGCTTGGACAGGACCTGTCCGCGCTCGATGTCTTCACGCTTGGTGCCGCGCAGAAGCAGACCGACATTGTCACCCGCCTGCCCGTCATCAAGCAGCTTGCGGAACATTTCGACGCCGGTGATGGTGGTTTTCGTGGTCGGACGGAATCCGACGATTTCCACTTCCTCACCCACTTTAATGACGCCGGTTTCGATTCGGCCCGTAGCAACGGTACCGCGACCGGAGATACTGAAAATATCTTCGATCGGCATCAGGAACGGTTTGTCGATCGGACGGTCGGGAACAGGGATGTATTCGTCCACTGCGGCCATCAGATCCAGGATACATTTGCTCTTTTCAGGATCGTCTGCATTTTCGAGGGCTTGCAGAGCACTGCCGCGGATCACGGGGATATCGTCTCCGGGAAATTCGTATTTGGTCAACAGTTCGCGTACTTCCAGCTCAACCAGGTCGAGCAATTCTTCATCGTCGACCACGTCGCATTTGTTCATAAATACCACGATCTTAGGCACACCGACCTGGCGGGCGAGCAGAATATGCTCTCGCGTCTGAGGCATGGGCCCGTCGGATGCACTGAGGACCAGGATCGCGCCGTCCATTTGCGCCGCACCGGTGATCATATTCTTAACGTAGTCAGCATGACCGGGACAATCCACGTGTGCGTAATGCCGATTTTCGGTCTGGTATTCAACGTGGGCAATGGCGATGGTGATGCCGCGCTCTTTTTCTTCCGGCGCCTTATCGATCTGATCGAAAGCGACACTCTCAGCGAACCCTTTTTTGGATAAAACTTCAGTGATGGCCGCTGTGAGTGTGGTTTTCCCGTGGTCTACGTGCCCAATGGTTCCTACATTGACATGCGGCTTGTCTCTCACAAATTTTTCTTTAGCCATACCAGTTCACTCCGTTTTTTTGTCCAATCTCAGTTTGTTTATAATGGGGTTTTAAACTTAATTTTACGCTGGAACCTCACTAGAAGTTCCTTTGGATTTAGCAATCAGCTCCTCAGCAATACTGCTGGGAACAACATCGTATTTTAAAAATTCCATACTATAGTTAGCCCGACCCTGGGTGGCCGACCGCAAATCCGTCGAATACCCAAACATCCCAGCGAGCGGGGCTTCCGCGCGAATCACCTTTGCGCCTGCGCGATCACTCAATTCTTTCACTTTACCGCGCTTGGAACTCAGGTTGCCGATGACATCGCCCATGAACTCCTCAGGGGTGACCACTTCCACCTCCATGATGGGTTCCAACAAAACGGGACTCGCCTTTTTGCAGGCTTCCTGAAACGCAATGGATGCGCAGATTTTGAACGCCATCTCCGAGGAATCCACATCGTGATACGACCCATCATTCAGGGTAACCCGTACATCGACCACGGAAAATCCGCAGAGGATACCGCGGGCCATCGCTTCCTCGATCCCCTTCTGAACCGCAGGGATATACTCTCTGGGGATGGCGCCACCGACGATCTTATTGACAAACTCAAATCCTTCTCCGGCCTTGCGGGGCTCCACATAAATTTCGACATGTCCGTACTGACCGCGGCCGCCGGACTGCTTGACGTATTTGAAATCGTGCTCCACCGCTTTGGTAATGGTTTCCCTGAAAGCCACCTGAGGCTTGGAGACGTTGACGTCCAACGAAAACTCACGCCGCATGCGATCCACCAGAATCTCCAGATGGAGTTCACCCATTCCGGAAATAACGGTTTGATTGGTTTCGGGATCGACTTTAACTTCGAAGGTGGGGTCTTCCTGCTGCAGCTTAATGAGACAATCGGAAAGCTTGTCCTGCTCGGGTTTGGATTTGGGCTCGATGGCTACGGAAATAACGGGCTGGGGAAAGGTAATAGCTTCCAGCACCACCGGATGGTCTTCCGGGCAAAGCGTGTCGCCGGTAAAGGTCTTTTTAAATCCGATGGCCGCGGCGATGTCTCCAGCGCTGACGGTCTTGACTTCCTCGCGCTTGTTGGAATGCATCCGCATCAGACGCCCGATACGTTCCCGCACGTTCTTGGTGGAGTTGTAAATATAAGAACCACTCGTGAGCTCTCCCGAATACACCCGAAAAAACGCCAACTGTCCGACAAATGGATCGGTCATAATCTTGAATGCCAGCGCAGACACCGGATCCTTCACATCGGCCTTGCGGGTCACTTCTTCCTGCGTGTTGGGGTTGATTCCCTTGATCGCCGGCACATCGAGGGGAGAAGGTAAATACATAGGGACCGCATCCAACAGCTGCTGAACGCCCTTGTTCTTAAAAGAGGCTCCGCACAAAATCGGCGTGAACTTCAATTCAAGAGTTCCCTTACGGATCGCCGCTTTGACATCCTCGACAGACACGTCCTCTCCGCCTAAATATTTTTCCATGATACTTTCATCCACATCGGAAACCGCCTCCATCAGTTTTTCCCGATACTCTGCCACTTCGTCCGCCATATCATCCGGAATCGGCGTTTCTTCAAAAATTTCACCCTTGGGGTTGTCTTTCTCCGGATAAACGTAAGCCTTCATCTCAACCAAATCCACCATCCCGACAAACTCACTTTCGGCGCCGATCGGCAATTGCAGGGGCACCGGATTAGCCTTCAGACGATCTTGCATCTGCTTAACACAGGACAGAAAGTCAGCTCCTGCGCGATCCATCTTATTAACAAAACCAATACGCGGCACGCTGTATTTGGTGGCTTGGCGCCAAACCGTTTCCGATTGAGGCTCTACCCCGCCAACCGCACAGAACAGGCCAACCGCACCATCCAATACACGCAGAGAGCGTTCCACTTCCGCGGTAAAATCCACATGGCCCGGGGTGTCGATGATGTTGATCTGGTGATCGTTCCAGAAACAAGTGGTGGCAGCGGAGGTAATAGTGATCCCCCGTTCCTGCTCCTGCTCCATCCAGTCCATGGTGGCGTTACCATCATGCACCTCACCGATTTTGTGACTTTTACCCGTGTAATACAGAATCCGCTCGGTGGTGGTGGTTTTCCCGGCATCGATATGCGCGATAATCCCTATGTTCCGAATTTTTTCCAGACTAATTTTCTTACTCATTATTCCTTAGACCAAAAATTACCAGCGATAATGCGCAAACGCTTTATTGGCCTCGGCCATGCGGTGCACGTCTTCTTTTTTACGAATAGCTCCCCCGGTATTGTTGTAAGCGTCGAGCAGCTCTCCGGTCAACCTTTCCGCCATCGTTCTACCTGCACGCGACTTGGCATGGGCGATCACCCAACGAATACTCAAAGCCTGGCGACGAGTCCGACTGACTTCCACCGGAACCTGGTAGGTAGCCCCACCCACACGACGCGACCTGACTTCTAAAACGGGAGCCGCATTATCAATCGCCTTTTTAAAGACATCCAACGCCGACTCGTCCTTGAGTTTCTCTCCGATATTATCCAACGCGGTATACAGCACCCGTTCCGCCAGGCTTTTCTTGCCTTTCTTCAGCAGGTTATTGATGAACCGGGCCACCAGAATATCGTTAAACTTGGGATCGGGTAAAATTTGCCGCTTATCCGCTTCTCGTCTTCGTGCCATAAATTACAACTTTCCAATCAATTCTGTTTAGGCTTTTTAGCCCCGTATTTAGAACGGGATTGCTTTCGATTGTCGACACCCAAGGTATCCAAACAGCCCCGCACCACATGGTACCGGACTCCAGGGAGATCCTTAACCCGGCCACCGCGAATCAAAACGATGGAATGCTCCTGGAGATTATGCCCCACTCCAGGGATATACGTGGTCACCTCCATGCCGTTGGTCAAACGCACACGAGCAACTTTCCTGAGAGCCGAATTCGGCTTTTTGGGCGTAGATGTATACACCCGAACGCAAACCCCTCGCTTTTGAGGGCATTGCTTTAAGGCCGGGCTGGCCGTTTTAACTATCGGGCTTTTACGGCCCGTTTTGACTAATTGATTTATGGTCGGCAAAATATAATACCTCTCTACTCGAGGGTTCCCCACCAAATACGGGAACCCGTACCTACAAAACATATTGATTTTGTTGGCTTTTTTAGATTGTATTCCCTGCTACGGAAAGTTTTGAAGTCTATCACTATACGCGCCGGAGTCAAGGGGAAAGTTCTGATTTTATTCCACTGGCGCGGCCGCTTCTTCCTCCGGCTTCTTCTCTTCCACCTCTTCAGTTTCCGGTTCTTCTATTCGGATGCCGCTGTAGGCCTCGCAACCGGTACCCGCGGGAATCAACCGCCCCATAATGACATTTTCTTTCAATCCAACCAGCCGGTCTTCCTTACCGCTGACAGCCACCTCGGTCAGTACCCGGGTGGTCTCCTGAAACGACGCCGCAGAAATAAAGCTTTCTGTGCTGAGGGAGGATTTGGTAATCCCTAACAGAACGGGCATTCCCTGGGCCGGTTTGGCCTTGTCTTTAATCGCTGCCTGATTCTTGGTGTTAAAAACCTTCTTGGTGACCTGCTCGCCCACCAGAAGATCGGTTTCTCCGGGGTCTTCCACCTGCAAATGCCTGAGCATCTGCCGCACGATGATCTCAATATGCTTGTCGTTAATGGTAACCCCCTGCAAGCGATACACTTCCTGCACTTCGTTCACGAGGTATTTCTGCAGTTCATTTTCACCCAGAATGCGGAGAATATCATGCGGGTTGGAAGCTCCGTCCATCAAGGGTTCACCCGCCAGCACATCGTCGTCTTCATGAACATTGATGTGCTTTCCGCGCGGGATGAGATACTCTCGCTCTTCACCGCTATCACTAACGACCACGACTTTGCGCATTCCTTTAACGAACCCACCAAACTTGACCTTACCGTCGATTTCGGTAATGGTGGCCTGTTCGTGAGGTTTCCGCGCTTCAAATAACTCCGCGACGCGGGGCAGACCACCGGTGATATCTTTGGTCTTGGCCGACTCACGCGGAATCTTAACGATGACGTCGCCGGCATTGATTTTATCACCTTCATTTACATTGATATGGGCGCCTGCGGGAAGCAGGTACCTTCGAACCGTCTCGCCTTTGTCATCCTTGATCGAAATACGGGGTTGCTTTTTCTCGTCCCGATGACTGATGATGATCTTGGAGGACAAGCCGGTGATTTCATCGAAATCCTCTTTCATGGTCAAACCTTCAACCACGTCGCCGAACGCGATGGTGCCATCCACTTCCGTCAAAATAGAATTGGTGTAAGGATCCCATTCCACCAGAATCTGATTCTGCTGAACTTCCTGGCCATCGGCCACTTTCAGCTTGGCGGCATAAACGATGGAATATTTCTCCTTTTCACGACCATTCTCAT
>QIDN01000463.1 GCA_003229345.1 Nitrospirota bacterium
AGGAAACTTTTTGATGAAAAGATAAAGACATTTGAGGCCGACCTGAAAAAATCCATTGCCGCCTCGACCGCCCTACCCTTGTCAGAGGCGAGCGGTTCCGTGGCAGGTTTGATGGATTTCAGGAAAATCTTAAAAACCGAGGAAGCCACTTCCAAAGACCTGTTGAGTCAGGCAACGGAAAAAGCTTTGCTGGGAAACATTCCGGGCAGTGATTCGTTATTGAAAAAATTCAAACTGCCCTTTTAATTTTTGGTAGAGGCTTCGTTGAACTGGTATCCCTTTTCGCGGACAGTGACGATATAACGCGGATTTTGCGGTTTCTTCTCGAAATATTTCCGAAGGCGGGAGATGAAATTATCCACGGTTCGCGTCTCGGTGTTGGGACTGTAGCCCCAAACCTTCTCGAGGAGTTCCTCGCGGGAAACCACCTTGCCCCGGTTGGCAATCAACAGGTTCATCACCAACACCTCTTTGGAGGTGAGGTAAAACTCTCCTTCGCATCCCTTGGCTTTGCCTGTATTGAAATTCACCCACATATTGCCGAATTCATAATATTCCAGTTTGCGAACGGGCTCCTCGTACCAATCCTTACGCCGCAGAATACCTTTGACCCGGAGCAGAAGTTCCGGCAGATGAAACGGCTTGGCGAGATAATCATCCGCCCCCGCATCGAGCCCGAGGGTCCGGTCCTCGTCGGTGGTTTTGGCAGTCAACATTAAAACCGGAAAGCGGATGTTGGTTTCGCGTACTTTTTTGATGACCTCCATGCCGCCCAATTTGGGAAGCATGAGATCGAGGATCATCATGTCAAAATTATCTTCGCGCAAACAATCGAGTGCCGCCAAGCCGTCTTCCGCCACGGTGACTTGATACCCTTCTTTTTCCAAGTTATACGAAAGTCCCTTGGCGAGATGTTTTTCATCTTCCACCAATAAAATTTTACTTTCTTTGCTCATTGTGCCACTGAAGTTTATACCCCGTTTTTGGATTTCAGGTTTGCCCCGTTCATGGGTAGAGAAACCGTAAAAATCGCACCCCTGCCGCGACCTTCGCTGGTTGCCTTGATTTTGCCTTTATGATTTTTTACAATTTCCCGGGTAAGGTACAGACCCAGACCGGCCCCTTCGATATTCTGAGTCTCTTTATTCTGCACGCGGTAAAACTTTCCGAACACTTTCTTACAGTCCTTGTGGCTTAACCCGATGCCGGCGTCGATGAAGTCGATATCGCAAAACTTCCCGTTTTCTTTTACCCGAACGGTGAAGGGACTGCCTTCGGGGGAATATCGCAAGGCATTACCGATGAGGTTATTAAATACCATCTTCATAGCCCGCTTGTCCAACTGCAACGGTGGGCAATCCTGAATCTCGAGATGGACCTGTATCCTTTTTTCA
The DNA here is from genome assembly GCA_003229345.1 of Nitrospirota bacterium. Classification (GTDB taxonomy): domain Bacteria; phylum Nitrospinota; class Nitrospinia; order Nitrospinales; family Nitrospinaceae; genus SZUA-226. Next base: position 1,395 of record QIDN01000463.1, read on the forward strand.
GCAAAGCGCCGCTGATGCCCTTCTATTATTTCCTTCACAAACGGCTTCAATGCCACGGACTGAAAATGCAGTTTCAGGCCTTTGGGATCAGCCCCGCTGGCTTCCAGAATATTATCGATCAAACTCGCCAGCCGCTCGGTATCGGTCAGCATAATCTCCACAAAGTCCTGCGCTTCCTCCGGGGACACCTTTTGAAGCTTCATAGTTTCCAGGTAGAGTTGGATAGAGGCCAGGGGGGATTTCAGTTCGTGCGACACGCTGGAAACGAAATTACTCTGCAAGCGGTTCAACCGAGCCTGCTTGCCCCAGAACACAAATATCAGGAGCACACCGGCCAGAATGATGATCATCAAAAAACTGCCTTCCAGCAGGATCACCCAGTTCAAGTCGGCATCGAACAACTCCGGCTTGATGCTCTTGGCAAACTCCGCAAAGTCGCGGCGGTTTTTGATATACCAGTTGATCCAGAGGCCCATCAAAATAATCCAGGCGATCTGGACCCCGACAAAAACAAAAATCGGGTGGAAAAGGGTTCGGAGTTTATTCATCATAGCCTATCCCTGAGACGATGTTCCGTGACGTTCATCTTACACCATAAATCGTTGAAAAAACAGGCCTTAGGTATGGATTGAAGCGCTCATAATGTTACATAAGTTTTACACGCAGTAACACAAAGTAAATGTACCCTAATACCAGATATAGAGTATCAATTTATTAAAAGATTTAAAAGGAAGGTATCCCATGGGTCAAGTTAAGTCGCTACCTCAAAAATATCGAATGGCTTATGCAAATGTTATCGGCTTCATCGCCATTCATCTCGTTGCCTTAACCGCAATATTTCTTCCCCAATACACCTTTTCCTGGAGCGCGGTGGGAGTCATGCTGCTCTTGGTTTGGATGACCGGGTCCCTGGGAATTTGCCTGGGCTTTCATCGTTACCTGACCCACAGAAGCTTTGAACTGCCCAAATGGTTGGCCAACTTTTTCGTTCTGATGGGAACCCTGGCCATGCAGGCCTCTCCCATTACCTGGGTGGGTCAGCACAGAATGCACCACGCCAACTCCGATACCGACAAAGACCCCTATAATGCCAGCAAGGGATTCTGGTGGTCCCATCTGGGTTGGACGTTTTACAAGACCCATAATTTTGATGATAAGCGGAAACTACTTGGATACACCAGGGATTTCTCCGGCGATAAATTTTATCAGTTCCTGAGCAATAACATGATTCTCGTTCAAGCCATGCTCGGGGTGGTGCTTTATCTGATGGGCGGAATTCCCTGGGTGGTGTGGGGCATTTTCGTCCGCCTCGCCATTGTTTGGCAACAGACCATGTCGGTCAACAGTGCCGCCCACAAATGGGGGTATCAAAACTTTGACACCGGCGATCTGTCGACCAATTGCTGGTGGGTCGGCATTATCGCCTGGGGCGAAGGCTGGCACAACAACCATCACGCCCTTCCGAAATCGGCGCGCCATGGATTGAGGCCCTGGGAAATAGACACGACCTGGATGGTTATTCGTGGCCTCAAGGCGCTAGGGTTGGCGACCGATGTCCAAGTGGCCACTATAGAACGCGATGGTTCCGGACAGTATTTTACAGGCGTCACTAAAAAAGCCGCATAGAAAAAACGTTGAAGATTAGCCTTTCACCTCCCGAATTCCTTCCAGCCGGGAGATCGTCATCAACAAGTCTTCCTGGCTTTTTCCCTTTCTGTAGGTCAACACGTAATTCAACTGGACTTCTTGGTTGACCCGGTCTACCCGGTAGCGAGTTTCCTGAACAAGGAACTCGCTGTCCCGGATGATTTCCGCGCAGCGGTCTTTGATCGATTCGTAACTTTCGAGATTCATCCGGACCGACAATTCCCCATAATTTTCCACCGACATCCAGCTTTCCACGTAGCGGAAAAAAACCAGCATGACGAATACCAGCAGGGTTCCCCACAACGCCAGGGGGAGCAACCCCTTGCCAATCACGATTCCCAGCCCGGCGACAAACCAGATACAACCGGCAGTGGTGAGCCCGCGCACCATATTCTCCTCGCGTATGATGGCTCCGGCACCCAAAAAACCGATCCCCGTGATGATGCCGGCGGCCATGCGATTGGGATCAAATACCATTTCCGGATCGGCATGGCCCTGGTAGTATTCGGACCCCACCATCAGCAGGGTTGCCCCCAAGCAAACCACGATGTGCGTGCGAAACCCAGCGGGACGTCCGTGCATCTCCCGCTCCATGCCCACTACGCCACCCAGCAACACCGCCAGGACCAAACGGTACAGAACTGAAGAATCGATCAACCAATTGAGTTCAAAATCCACAGGACCTCCTTAATTCAAAACTAATCTTAACTGAATGTTTCAAATTCCACATGGTACCCGGCATACTTTCTCAAGTTGATCACCCGGTGCTCAAAAATCAAATACTGCCCTTTGATACCGGTCAACCGGTCGCGGAACTGCGGTTCCTTATCCAGATTATGGCTGACTATTTTGGGAGGGACCGCCTCCACCGGATAATGCAGCTCCTGTACGGCCTCATCCTCCAGAAAATACTGCTTCAGGTCCTTTGGAAACCACTCCCTGACTTTTTGCCGATACTCCCGCAATTCCACCGGTTCCACTTCACCCTTGAGCATTTTTCGCCAGTTGGTCTTGTCCGCCATATGTTCCGCCAAAGCCACTTCGATCAACCCGGAAAATTTTCGCTCCGGGGTGCGGGCAATCACCAGACCCTGCACCGCTCCCTGATCGATCCAGCGCGAAGGAATATTCCAGTTCCGAGTCACACCCACTTTAACCCCGGACGTCAGCGACAGATAAACCAGATGATCGGCTTTGCAGTACTTCTTGAAAAATTCCCGGTCTTGCTCGTTGCCAAATTCATGCTCACACTTTTCCGGCCGTACCGCGCACATGGCGTTCTCCGGAAGGTCGCGGGCGCACGGAAAACAATATCCCTGATTGTAAGTTTTTTTGATCGATCGCCCACACTCAATACAGGTGATCTTATTTAAAAACTTCAAAGACACTTCCCGACCAACCGCCGCATTAACCGGCACCGGTTTTTCATCCAGGCTCAGGAAATATTCAATAGGGTCCGCATCTTCATGGGTCATTTTACGGAGCTGTCCCGCTACTTTCATCGCATTCTCTATAGTATAAGATGGGAAAATACCCCGGATTATTCCACCCGGAGGCTTCATGAATTCCCAGGTTCCAACTGCAACGGCATTATACCATTGTCCCCGAAGAGGACTACGATAGCGGTTCAACCAACGGAAATGAGAATTTTATTCCAGGAAAGGGTGTTCAGGGAAGAAAAAGAATGAAGGCTTTATAAAACAGCATGGCCAGGACGGCGGTGAACGGGATGGTGGCAAACCAGGAGACGACAATCTTTTGTATTATATTGAGATTCAAGCTGGCCAACCCGCGGGCCAGCCCCACCCCGATCACCGAACCGACCAGGGTATGAGTGGTGGAGATCGGCAGACCCATTTTAGAACATGCCAACACTACCGTAGCGGCGGCGAACTCTGCCGAGAAACCGCGGGACGGGGTGATTTCGGTAATCTTTTTACCCACCGTTTCCATGACGCGCATTCCCCAAATCAACAACCCGATCACGATACAGGTGCCCCCCATGGTCAGTATCCAAAGTGGCATTTGCACCTTCATTTCAACGCTTCCACTATTCAGAATGGAAACCACTGCGGCCAGCGGGCCCACCGCATTGGCGACATCATTGGCACCATGAGCGAAGGCCACGTAAAAGGCTGTGATCACCTGCAGGAATTTGAATATATGCTCGGTGGAAATAAACTGCTGGCTGATGTCGTCCGGAGAAACCGCTTTTACTTTCCGCACCAGGATTTTGGCAATGACAAACGAAATGGCTCCGACAATCAGCGAGATGAGCAGGGCATCCTGGAAATCCAAATTCAGTTTCAGGTTTTTGAGGCCCTTGTACACCATGGAAATAGCGAGGATCACGAACACCACGAACACCAAAAAAGGCACCAGCTTTTTCGACTGGGCCACCGGATTACGCTTATCGAAAATATAAATCGTAATGAATCGGAATATTCCATAGGCCATCAAACCGCCCAACACCGGGGACACGACCCAACTCATGGCAACGAACCCGACCTTGCCCCAGTTGACGGCATCAGCACCTCCGGCAATAAAGCCGAACCCGACCACGGCACCGACAATGGAATGGGTCGTGGACACCGGCCAACCCAGGGAACTCGCTATATGCAACCAGATCGAAGCCGCGATCAATGAGGAAATCATCCCGTAAACCAGATGCATCGGCATATCGGCGAACAGATTGGGGTCGACCATGCCCTTGCGCACGGTATCGGATACATGCCCGCCGACGAGTACCGCTCCGGCAAATTCGGCGATAGCGGCGACCAGAACAGCCTGTCGAAAGGTCAGGCTTTTGGCGCCGACGCTGGTACCCATGGCATTGGCCACATCGTTAGCACCAATATTACAGGCCATATAGACACAGGCGAGGATACCAAACCAGAGAAGGATGGTCGACAAATCCAAAAGAAGCTCCAAGAAAAGGTCAGAAGGACCCGGGACGGGTCATTTATTTGGCAAGAAAAATTCTCAGGGTTTTTCCAATCAGCTCCGACTTGTCAGCTACGGCACCCAGTTTTTTATTCACTTCATTCCAAAGCAACAAGTCGGCAGCGGACAGGGAATCACCCAGTGAAAACAATTTCTGGGCAAGGACAAACTGTTTTTTATCCGCCTCCCATTCGTAGGTCGCCAATTGATGACAGGCTTTCTCCACTTTTTCAGCTTCCACCCCCCCAAAGGAAGCTTCCAAAAGATTTTCAAGCTCATGGATCAAGTCGCAAGCGCTGTGAGCGCTCATCACTACATGATCGACCAAATCGTTCAGTGGCTCCTTGAGAACGTCGGGATTCACCAACTGACGGATGCGGAGAATAACCGTCAGGTCCTCGATGGCGTCGGCAATATCATCCTGAGCAGATAACAAATGCGTGAAGTCGCGTTTATCAACAGCCAAAAACATACTTTGCGGCAAATGATCACGGATATCATTTTTGATCTTGTCCGCCTCGTATTCCATTTGGACAATCTTTTCTGAAATGCTCTGAACCTGATCGTAATTCCCTGAAAGCTGAGCGGCAAACAACGGTTTGATCTGGTCCACGCAGGCCCGCACCTTGTCGATATGGCTCGCTAAAGGCTTGAACGGCGATTTAGCGAACATTGAAAATATGGATCTCATATTTTGTCCTTCGAATGTATTAAGGGATAATAACCTGGATAAGGGTTTAACGTCCGGTTATTGAGAAATCCCGTCACCTTCCCATCAAGCACGAGGAAGAGTTTATGGATGTCTTTTATCATGATGCCGGGGTCAAATCAATCGCTCAAACCGATTTTCAACAAACCCCCAACGCCCCCTATAGAAGAGCCTGTCACCCCATCATCATGCGCCATTCTGCCAGGCTGTTGATCTGCAGATAAGAGTTGGATTCGCGGACTTCACCCATGGGAGCCGAGCCGTTGCCCCCGTAATTGTGGCCGGGATATAAAATAATTTCATTTTGAATTTTAGCCAGGCGCTGGGTCAGGGTATGGTACATGACCTCGCTATCACCCCCCGGCAGGTCCACCCGCCCGCATCCCTGCAGAAACAGCGTGTCGCCCGCCACCAGATAATCCCCGACCCGGAAGCATTGGGAGCCTGGCGTGTGGCCGGGCGTGTGCAAAAACGAAATCTCGACGGAACCCACCTTCATCCGGTCTTCACTATCCACCTGTGTCATGTCGGAAAGAGAAATACCTGTGACTTGGCGCAGGCCATCCGCTTCGTGTTTATTCACATAAATCGGCACTGGATGGGTTTCCATCAATTGCGGCAGGCCCAGGATATCCAAGCCAAAGATTTGTCCACCGACATGGTCCGGGTGATAGTGTGTCACCAGTGCCCCGGTAAGCTTCATCCCCTCCGCCTCGATAATTTTCAGGAGACCTTCGACATCCCAGGCGGGATCGACCACCACGCACTCTTTCGTTTCCCGGTCACCGATCAAATAAATGAAATTAGCCATGGAGCGGGCCGAGGCGTCGGCCTGACCCACGTCCACCCCGCACAACAGTTGTTTGAAGTAAAGAGGATTAGCTTCCGTCATGATTCCCTTTCCAAATTGATTTAGTTTTTCAATAGTCGATGGAGCATATCCGCCAGGCGAATCCCGGCGCGTTGCAACCGCTCTTCGACTATTTTTCGTCCCTCGCGGATATAATTCAACGATAACTCGCGCTCTTTGGAAAACTGCAGACGATACCCGTAATCCAGAACCAAGGCGCGCGATTCGTTGGACCAATCGTCGGAAGTACCGCCGGCCCACTGCTTTTTGTTTCCCGGAGAGATGGACCGATTTAATTGGCGGGCGAATTGCAGTTGAGTCTTTCCTTTGAGGGAAATCAGATCACGATCCCAGACGCGATGAAGATTGGTCGGCTTGCCTCCAAAAAAGACGGCAATTTCGTTACCGCCGCGGTCTTTCTCGTACCCCAAATGCATCGGCTGATGCACATCGGCCACCAAGTGTATTAAAAACTTGAAGGCTTCCTTCCTTGTTCTTGGAGACGACTTGGGGTCAATCAGAAGACTTTCATACTCTTTGATTTTTTCGGTGACGCATCGTTTCCGAGGGCAATCGCGTTGCTGATCGTATGTTCTGTGGCCGACAGCAATATTGGTGTAGTGCAGAACATCCGGCTTGTGCTTGCTCTTCTTGATTGCATCGGCCCAGTTGGCGACATTTGCCAGATGATTTATGTTAAACTTCTTTCGAATAGTTTTCAGAATCTCGGGGTCCAAATTCATTTCCGCAATATGGCCAACGATGCGATGACCCGTCGGCCCCCAGGCCAAACCTTCCTGCAAGGGCATGGCGCTCAACAAAACGCACCCTATCAAATATCGGACAACTCTGTTTCCCATACAAAAGGTACCTGTTTCTTCGGCACAAAATGATCAAAGCGGCCTATCATACCACCAAGTTCTGGATCATTATCATCCTTCTTTCGCTTGTTTTGGGAACGCTGGCGGTTCTGGCACGGTTGTTTGATTCCTCAAGCAACCTCTCGCACAGGATTTCCAGCTTGTGGGGGCGCTGGCTGTGCACGCTCAACGGGATCCAAGTGGATATCGAAGGCTTGGAACATATCAGACAGGATCAGGCTCAGATTTTTATCGCCAACCATCAAGGTTTTTTCGATATATTCGCACTCAATGGGTTCCTGCCGGTACAGATTCGATGGGTGGCCAAATCCAGTTTATTTAAAATCCCTTTCATGGGCTGGGCGATAGCGGCATCGGGCTATATCCCTGTGGTCCGGGGCAACCGCAAAAAATCCTACCAGGCTTTTGTCACAACGATTGAAAAATTAAAGGCGGGAAATTCCATTGTGATTTTTCCGGAAGGAACGCGGTCGGAAGATGGAACCATCGGCCCGTTCAAAAAAGGCGGCCTCTTGCTTTCCGTACGGTCCGGCGCACCGCTGGTACCGGTCACTCTATTGGGAACGGGGAATATCATCAGAAAAGGTAGCGGGATAATCAGACCCGGACGGATTCAGATCATCATTTCACCGCCCATACCGAGTCAGACGGTTGTAGAGGACAAAGAAGAAAAGGTGCTCAACACCCTTCGCGATATTATCTGCAAAAACTACGAGAGCCACCAAGCTCTGCAAGCGAAGAATGAAAATACTTTCCAGGCAGGATGACCACCGGCAAACCGACCCCGTTTAAATGCCCTTTTCCTTCTGAATGAATTCCCAGACTTCCCGGGGATGTTCGCGCAGGTCTTCGATATTGTCCCATATCCCGCGAATCATTCCGGTCTTGTCGATCACAAACGTGGTCCGGTGAATGCGCTTGACCATCTGTCCCAGATCGTCCACTTCCTCGGTCAATCCATACAGGTCGGTGGTTTTTTTATACTCATCTGCCAGCAGGGTAAATCCGAGTTGGTAAATTTCGATGAACTGACGGTGGGATTGCACGCCGTTCCAGCTGATTCCCAAAAGCTCAACTTCCTTGGTGCGGAACTTGCGGTTCCACTCGTTGAAACAAACCAACGACCGGGTGTCCTCCGGGCTGGAATCGAATACGTAAAAGGCAAGGATGACCCATTTTTTATCCTCATACTCTTTGAGTTTGATGATCACCCCTTCTTCGGCGGAGGGGCTGGTGGCCCCGGCTTTGTAACCATACACCGCGGGTAACTCAAAATTGGGCGCACGATCCCCCACTTCCAGTTTGTCAGCCATAAAACCTTCTTTGTAAGAGGTTATAAAGGAGGAATACCTTACGCGTCGCCGAAAGCTTTCTTCAGCAAGGGCTCAACTTCTCCCTTGGTTTCCATTTCATCGAGGATATCAGTATCGCCGTAAAAATCCCCGTTGATGAATACTTTCGGAAGCGTAGGCCAGTTGGTCATCTGGCTGAGGGCTTCTCGCTTCTGCATATTTTCGAGGCAATTGACCACTTCGAAGGGATATCCATACTTGTTGAAAAACTGTATGGTTTCCACCGTGAAACCGCATTGCGGTGCGGCTTTGGTGCCTTTTCCATAAATTATAATTTTATGTTCGGCAATTTCGCTTTTGATTTCATCTTCAATGGCAGACATCGGCAACTCCTTGAAAAAACATTGTGCATTGTTAAAATTATCGTTTTATGCGGGGACATCGGTTTTGATTTCCGCCGCGTGAATTCGTCCGTCTTTCATGGCATCGGTCAGGCAACCCTGAACCATTCGGTGGCGCTCCATGACGTTCTTTCCTTCAAACTCCTTGGAAACGACATGGATGATGAAATGGTCGCTCATCCCTGTTTTATCCATAGCATTGACTTCCGCATCAGGGATTTTCGCTTGGACCAATTCAATCAAATTCGGAATTCTGATCATTTGTTCACCTTTCTCTTTCTCCGCTTATATTAGAACCTTAAGATTCAACCGATCCCGAAAAGATTTCAACTTTTTTGGTTCCTCTGGAATATATCATACAATTCCGTCCGGAAGTATATTTTTAAAGTCTTATTATTCAATAAGTTGTGAAGTTCTCCGCCGACAACGACCCAGGCGTAATGTTTGACGGACTCTGAAAATTTCCGGTATAATACTGAATCTAAAAGGCCGTTTTAGTATCTAAATAATAGTATAAAACCTTTTGATTTACAGGGAGCCTTCAATGCCCGATACACAACAATTCATTTCCATTACCGCCATCGCCTCAGAAGAGGTGAAGAAACTCATCGCCCAAGACAACAAACCCGGCATCGGGTTGCGCCTCGGCGTCAAGGGAGGCGGCTGTTCCGGTCTCTCGTATGACCTCGGATTCACCCCAAAAGATGACGGTGATACCGTGATCGATCATGAGGGATTCCAGGTGTTCATGGACCCCAAAAGCCTGATCTACCTGAAAGGGATGGAGCTGGATTATCAGGGCGGTCTGCAGGGGAAAGGGTTTGTGTTCGTCAACCCCAATGCCAAGTCCACCTGCGGTTGTGGTGAATCGTTTTCTCTGACTTGATCCCGCTAAACCTTTGACTCGTTTTCAGCGCATCCGGTGTTATCTCCGGTGCGCTTTTTTAATTTCTGAACCGGGAACCACCTCCCCTATTCCAATGGGAATTTGTCGATGACGGTAACCATGCTTACAGAAGAACACCCGCAGGCCCGCGAAGGTTGCGTCTACTTCATTCTGGACGACTGGTGCCTGGTGGAGGCGAAAGGAAAGGATACTTTTTCCTTTCTGCAATCCCAGACCACCAATGATGTTCTCAATCTCGCCATAGGAGCCGGCCTGAGCAACGCCCTGGTCGACCGTAAAGCGCGTCTGCTGTGCAACTTCTCCCTACATAAAACTTCGGACACGACGGCGCTGGTCCTCGTTGAAACCCACCAGCGGGATACGCTGATCAATCAACTGGAGGAATATCATTTCCGGGAAGATCTTGCGTGGAACACCGAAACGCCTTTTAATTTCCTGGTGGCCCTGCAGGGCCCGAAAAGTCCGGTTGTGCTGGAGAACCTGACCGCCTCAGTAGCAGGCCTCCACACCACCCACGATATTTTTTCGGCCAACATTGGTGGAATAGAAACATGGGTGATCTGTAAAAACCTGACGGGTGAAGAAGGTTATATCCTGGCGTGTACGGCCGACCGCAAAGAAGACCTGCTCCAAGCCCTGCACCAGGCAGGCAAATCGGTGGGTATCGCTCCAATCCATTCGGAAACCCGGGAAACCTTAAGAATCGAAGCGGGCATTCCGATTTACGGCAGGGATATGGACAAAAACCACATCCTTCCTGAAACAGGACTGGAACACACCTCCGTCAGCTACCACAAAGGCTGTTACATCGGCCAGGAAGTGATCGCCCGGATCAAAACCTACGGTTCCCCGGCATTCGCGCTGATGGGAATCATTCTGGAGGATGGCGAGCTGCCGGCCATGGATGCCACGATCAAAATAAAAACCAAAAAAATAGGCGTGGTAAAAAGTTCAGTTTATTCGCCCTCGCTAGGCAAAGTGATTGCCCTGGCCTATCTGCAAAAAGATTTCCGCAGTCCTGACCGAACCTACGAAGTCACTCTGAACGACGCGCCGACTACCATCACCACCTGCCTCCTGCCGTTCTACCAGACCGCTGGCAAAACCGCACGCGCCAAACAACTCCACCAGCAGGCGCTGGCCCAGTTTAAAAAGGAGGAGAATCTGGACAGTCCCATCGCCCTGCTGCGCGAAGCCATCGCCCTCGATCCCAAATACGCACCCGGATACGAAGCGCTGGGGGTCATGCTTTCCAAGCAGAACAAACTGGAAGAAGCCATCGCGTTGATGAAACGGCTGGCGGAAATCGATCCGCAGGAAATTATGGCGCACACCAATCTTTCCATTTATTACATGCAACAGGGCCGCATTGAAGATGCAGAAATGGAAAAAGGCGAAGCAACGGCGATCCAGTTCGAAAAACTGGTCGAGGAAAATCAGGCGAAAAAAGCCCGCGAAAAACAAGCTTCTCAGAATAAAGAAGAGCAGGAACGGCAGGTGGAAATGTTCCACAAGGTGCTGGAAATTGATGCCGTCGACCAAGTGGCTAACTTCGGTCTGGGTTCTATCTATCTGGACACCGGCAAGTATGAGGAAGCCCTGGGGCCCTTGAAAACGGTGGTCGAACACTACCGGGATCACTCGGCGGCCTATCTGGTTCTAGGCAAAACGCTGGAGAAACTTTCGCGGAAGGAAGAAGCGGCGGAGGTTTATAAAAAGGGAATCGAAGCGGCTTCCAAGAAAGGCGACCTGATGCCTTTAAGGGATATGCAAACCCGCCTGAATCAGATTTTGCACTCTGGCTCCTGACTCTTCAGGAAATCCCACACATCCGCACCGGGACTCAACACCCCCTTCTGAACCAAGCCCTGCGTGATCGACACCCCGTGATCCATCAAAAACCAGCAACGCAGTAATAATTTTTCTTCCGGAGTGGTGTGTGCATCCTCCCATTCCGTGACGGAAGCATGTTCTTTTAAATCCCGCATCAATGACCCCGGAATATCCAGCCGTCTTTTCTTCACAAAAACGTTAAAACCTTCAACCAACATGGGCTGGAAATCTTTCCGGCTGATTTTAATCAATTCCGAAACGCTGGGCAGGCTCTCCCGGTGATATTGGAAAAACTTCAGCTTGTAATACTGATGGATGGTTTCGAGCCGGAAGTAACAATGAAGGTCCACCACATTCTCCCCATAAGCCTGAACAAGATATTTCCGGATCAAAGGTTTGCCGCTTTGCAGAAGCAGTTTGTTCAAACGGCCACGATCGAACAGATGAATGCGCACCGTGCTCAAATGCTTGCAACATTGGTCTTCAATATCTTTTCGCAGGTTTGCATTTTGCGGGGGAACCCGATACCAGTATATTTCATCCCGGGCCACCTGCAGGGCCTGCTCGTAGGATTCGGCAATCTGATGGTTACTGGCTTTTTTAGCTTGGCGGGCAATTTGATAGGAACTCTCGGGATCGAAACCAAGCTCGACCAGTCGGCCCTGAAAGTCCCTCCGGCTTCCCATCAGGTAGCCACCCCGTTCTTTGATATGATCTTTGGCCTTATCCACGCCGCGCAGAGCCAGACTTACATCGCGGGGAGTCAAATCCAGATCCAAGCTATGGGCAAATTCATAAATATCATGGAGGGTTTTGTAATTCAATTTGTCGATATATAAAAATTTCTGGATGTTTTTTTCCTGGAATCCGCACATTTCGAATATCTTGATTTTCTTGTATTTCACTTCCTCCCAATACTTGCGGGTTCCTTCCCTTTTGCTGAATTGCCCCTCAATTTCCGACCGGGCTTTGAAAAAATAACTGCGAAGCAGATACCATTTGGATTTCAAAGTGGACTCCAAGATCCACCGGTACTTGGGAGTCAGGGCTGTCAGCTTGGGATCGTCGAGCATTCCGATTTCTCCGGTGACCAGAATATAATCCAAAAGTTCGAGGTGCCGCTCCAGTAAAACCGGATTGACGGTTTCGATGAATTTGCGGTAGATCGTTTTCCAGCGGTAAAGATCGAAGCCTCCCGAGCCGCCGTTGAGTTTTCCAGCAGACAGATTTTTCTTTATGGACTGCATACCGTTCTTTTCGATTTTTTGGAACAGCTCGTCTCTCGCACCGATATCCCGAATCTTGATTTGTTTGAGACGGCTGATAATGGTATGGGACTTCTCTTGAATTTCGCGGTCGAAATCTGCGTAGGTTTGGCTGGGAGAAAAATAAATAGAGGAAAGTAAATCACCAACCATATCCAGGGAGACAATCGTTTTCCTGGACAGTTTTTTGTACTGGCTGAAGTCCAGGATCTTGTTGCCCGTCTGGCAGGACCGTATATCGTTCAGATAGGTACGGGCACGATCGAGATCCTCCGTCTGGACATAAGGATCGTTGATGACCTTGAGGAACAGCGATTCCGCATTTTGTAAATCCCTTTTCGCCAGAAGCTCCAGCCCCTGATTCAAAGGATCAAATACAAACATAAGGCAGGGTACCGCCTCATTCTTTATCTGAGCTCATCCATGTATAAAGGTTTGAATACCTTCCCGGTGAAAAATTTTTACCTGCTTAAAGCATTTTTCAACCCAATAACTCAATTTTGTTATTGTTTCAAAACCTTTGAGCGCACCGTTGCCGCTCTGTATATATCAAGATGAACTTATAAAAAATAAGGTTATTTAAGCCCCATCCAAAATTCCGCGGGGCGCCGTTGATATCGAAGAACAATACAAGACACAAATAGTACATTGGTTAAGATGCGAAAAAGCAACTGGGGGTTTTAAAAACTTCTGGAGATAAAGGATTGGATGGATGCCGCCCCATAAACCCTTTTATTAAGAAAGGTTAGGGTGATTCAGACTGGGATGCCTGGTTCAATATTTTAGAATATGGAAGATGGTGAGGGCCTTCTGGCCGTTTCTTTCCTTGTTGTTACCGTTCCACACGGCGAAGGCAATGGAGGTTTCCTTACCCGTAAATTGGGTGTCGTTCGGATCTTCTGTCTTGAGACTCCGCTTGAAAACCACCATCCAGCGATTGTTGCTCCAGTTACCGCTGCCATCGACATCCTGATGGGACTGGGTGGTGAGGGTGCTGAATCCTTCGGCATTGAGGTCTTCTATCGGGGACCGCCGCAAGGTATTATCCGACAAAATATTACCTGTAGCGCGGCCGGGATTGAACACGCCTTCATTTTTCCCCATACCCGGGTCGATGTAAGTATGGCGCTCTGAAACTTTTGGAGATTGCTTGGGCGCTAAAACAAGTTTGCCATCCGGCTCGTAAATATAATAACTGCCGGAACCCATCGCCATATAGTCGTACTGATCTTCCAGGTCCTGCATCATTTCATTGCCGGCGGTACCGGCACCCTCCTTGTTCCAAGTCGCTTTCCACTGCCAGATGTTGACCCGCTCCCCCTCACCTCCCATGGTAAAGGGAGGCACCGGACCCGACGGGTTGACCGGAAACATGACTGCAACCTGATCTTTATATTGCTGAGACTGGACCATGATGTCGTTGCGGGTCGGATCGACCCACTCCACCCGAATGGCGATTTCTTTTCCATTGTTGACGGCTTTAACACTGATCCACTTCGTCGCTGGGGCTGGCCACATGGGATTGGTGATCATTTGGGGTTCCAGGTCGAAAACCACGCTTTTGCCCTTGGTGGGGCCGTAGTTGGACCAGAAAACATGGGAGGGGTCGACCGGTA
>QIDN01000002.1 GCA_003229345.1 Nitrospirota bacterium
GGTACCGAGTCGGTCATCACTCCTCTGGCGATTGGTGGGTTTGCCGCCGCCAAAGCGCTGTCTACCCGCAATGACGATCCGGAAGGGGCCAGTCGGCCTTTTGATAAAGACCGGGACGGTTTTGTGATGGGCGAGGGCTGTGGCGTGGTGATCCTGGAAGAAATGGAAAATGCTAAAAAGCGGGGAGCTCGGATCTATGCCGAGGTGGTCGGATATGCGTTGAATGGAGATGCGTATCACATCACTGCACCGGCTCCAGAAGGACAGGGGGCCGCAAAGTGCCTGCAGCTGGCTCTGGAAAGTTCCAAATTAAATAAAGAGGATATCGACTACATCAATGCCCATGGCACCTCCACAGCGGCGGATGCCACTGAGACGACCGCCATCAAAAAGGTTTTTGGAGACCATGCCTACAAGCTGGCTGTCAGTTCGACCAAGTCCATGACCGGACACCTGTTGGGAGCGGCCGGAGGGGTGGAGGCGATTTATTCGGTTTTGGCCATTCATCATGGCATCATTCCCCCGACCATCAACTACACCACGCCAGATCCGGATTGCGATCTGGATTATGTTCCCAATGAAGCCCGCAAGAAAAAAATAACCACCGCCTTGTCCAACTCGTTTGGATTTGGAGGTACCAACGGAGTCATCATTTTCAAGGAAATGGTGAATTAACCGCCAGGCTTCAATGCTCCCCACCGAACGTACTCAGGAATTAGCCTCTCTTCAAAAGCAAATCGGTTACACCTTCCGGGATATCTTACTCCTCAACAAAGCCCTGACCCATAAATCTTACGTCAACGAAAATTCGGAATCTTTGAAAGATAATGAGCGCTTTGAGTTTTTAGGTGACTCGGTTCTGGATTTGATTGTCAGTGGTTATATGATCAAAACCTTTCCCCACTTTGCGGAGGGAACGCTTTCCAAAATTCGTGCGGCCGTGGTCAATGAATCGTGTCTTGCCGAATTGGCTCGCCAAATGGATCTGGGAAAATATCTGCTTTTGGGGAAAGGGGAGGCGTCCTCGGGCGGTAGAGAAAAAAATTCTCTTTTAGCCAATGCCTATGAAGCACTTGCTGGAGCCGTTTACTTCGATAGCAATCTGGAAACGGTGCTGGATATATATCTCCCTGTTCTTGGCAAGGAAATTGCCAAATATGCCGATACGGCCCGCTTCCGGGACTACAAAAGCGAACTTCAAGAGTATACGCAAACACATTTCAACTGTATTCCCAATTACCAGATTATGAACGAGAAGGGGCCTGCCCATGCCAAGCAGTTTGAGGTGGCGGTCCTGATTCAGGGAAATGATCGCGGACAGGGAAACGCCAAAAGTAAAAAGGAAGCCGAGCAGGCCGCCGCTAAATCCGCTCTGGAAAGTTTCAATTTAACCCCCATAGATTAATAATATGCCTCGTCAACGTATGATCGTTCCCATTTTTATCCCTCACCAGGGATGCCCCTACCGTTGCGTTTTTTGCAACCAGAATGAGATTTCCGGGACTGAGAGGGAGGAGGATCAAACACGGTTGGATAGTGCTTTCAATACCTATCTCAAATCGCGATCTCTGGAGGAGCTCCCTCCTATCCGTGAGGCGGCTTTTTATGGTGGAACATTCACCGCCTTGCCAGTGCAACGCCAGGAATTTCTTTTATCCTCAGTGCAGGCCTGGGTTGATCAGGGATATATCCAAAGCCTGCGTCTATCCACCCATCCGGGTGCGGTGGATGCCGGGGCATTGGCGCTTCTGGACAACTATTCTGTGGAAACCATCGAATTGGGTGTCCAGTCCACTGATCCGGAAGTTCTAAGGCAATCCGGCAGGGGCGATACTCCTGAATCCTTGAGGCGGTCGGTTCATCTAATCCGAAGCAAGGGCTACCAACTGGGTTTGCAACTGATGTTGGGGCTTCCTGGAGATTCTGAGGACATATTTCAGCAATCTGTCAGTGATACATTGCGATTCAAGCCGGATTTTGTGCGGATTTATCCGGCTCTCGTGGTGCGTGAGACCGCTCTCTATGAAATGTATAAAATCGGGGAATACATTCCCTGGAGTCTGGACCGAGCAGTAAACTCCCTCAAGAGGGCGGTAAAACGATTCGAGGACGCGGGAATACCCGTAATCCGGTTGGGACTTCATCCCGAGCCTTCATTACTGGCCAATATTGTGGATGGCCCCCATCACCCTGCATTGCGGTCCCTCGTGGACTCCCGGATATGTTTTGATACCCTGTCCGACCTCCTGTCACAAGAGGCCGTTTTACCGGATCGGGTGATTTTTAAAGTTCCCTTGCGAAAAATTTCTAATTATACTGGTCACCGCAAAGAGAATATTTTGAGGCTGAAGGAAAAGTTTGCCATTAAAGAACTGATCTTTATGCAAGCTCCTGACCTCATCGCTCCTGAGCTGATAGCTTGAACCCCTTCGTAAATTTACTGAGAAAGAGGATAATAAAATGGTAACGATTGGAATGAATTATAAAGTTATTCCTGGGAAAGAGGAAGTTTTTGAAAATGCCTTTAAAAGCGTAATAAAAGTAATGAATGAAATGGAAGGGCACACGCAGTCCAATCTATATAAAGATGTGAGTGATTCCCATTCCTATCTCATCGTTTCCGACTGGAATTCTGAAGAGGCTTATAAAACTTTTATTAATTCAGAAAAATTTGCCGGGGTCGTGGACTGGGGTAAGGAAAATATTCTGGCAGGGCGGCCCAGTCACACCATGTATCGGCGATAACCGGAAGTTTGGGTTCATGAGGCGAGTTGGGATATTTAATGAGAGCCTTGGATTGAAGTCAGGAAGGGTTTTCTTCCGACTCGTGCTCCGGGCCGGCAGTATATTCGATTTCTCCTTTTTTGATGGTCTTCATCAATTTGGAATAAAAATGTTCCGTATTATGAGGAAGATGGTCTTCCACTCTCCAGCGTATGGTCACCAGTTTTCCATTGGGATGACTGATGATTCGGGTGACCTCTCCATTGTTCTGGGAGAGGGGTTCGTACAGGCAATCCCCGACTTTGATTTTCATGGTTGAACTCCGTAAATTTTAAAATATCAGTATACTATCATAGCGATCTGATTATATTATCCAACATGGACTTTTAAATTAAGTAGGGGTGAAGCGTCCCTGATTTGATTCTGGAGGAAGATGGCCTATATTACCATGGCACCTATGTATCCGACAATGACGTCCGGTAAAGTAGATGAATTTCTCGTCAGTATCGGAGATACGGTTAAAGTGGGAATGCCGGTGGCGGAAATTGTTGCGGAGGGTTATTACACTCTTGTTTCTGAGTACGAGGGTGTGGTGAAGGAAATTTATGCAAATGAGGGGGAGTATATTGAGACCGATACTCCCATCATCGAAATAGAAGAAATAGAAGAAGAGTAAGCCTGTTGAGTTTTTCGGAGGGTTTTTAAAAAAGCGGGGATGGCGTACTTTCCTCGTCCAAGGCACCGGCAATATCAGCTTCTTCAGAATAACCGGGTATACTTTGGGAGTTCTCCGTGCTTTTTAAGTTGTCGTAATCAAAATCACTTCCCCATGAATTTTCAAAATCACTTTCCTTGTCTTTCCATTTTCTGAATTTCAGTTCAATATCCCTTAAGTTGATCTTGGCTTTTACCAGCCGGGAATTCAATTTTAAGGCCTTTTTGTAAGAGTATTTGGCTCCCTTGTAATCCTTCTTTAAATAGTAATAGAAGTGCCCCAGGTTGAGGTAGTGATCGGCATTGGAAGGCTCTGCCTGAATCGCCTGTTTGAATTTTCTTTCTGCAGAAATATATTTCTTTTGAGCCGCCAGGGAGAGCGCAAGCTTGGCAATGGCGGGAGCGTATCCCGGGTTGATCTGTAATGCCTTCCGGTAGGCTCTCTCAGCTCGCCTGTAGTTTTTGGAATTAAAGTAAATCAAACCCAGGTTTTTATGGATAACGGGAATATTGGGTTTGAATTTGAGGGCCTTCAAGTATTCCACTTTGGCTTGTTTGTATTTCTTTCGCGAGAAAAGTTGTAATCCCAAGTGTTGATGGAGAGACTGAAGATCGGACTGGGAAGTGAAGGATTCATTCAAAAGAAACACTTCCTCAGCCTTGTTGGGGTCATTGTTTTCCGGAAATATCAGGCTTCCTCGCGGCCATTTTAGTGTAATGGAAGATCCTAAGGCCTGAGAGGAATATTCTGCAATCCCGGAAGATGGATTGGATTGGAACTTGCCGGAAGTGGAGGCGGAAACTATAGAAAGCCAACCTGACAAGACAAAGGCAAGGATACAACCGATGAGAAATCTGATAGATGACTTCATGTCAAAAAACCAAGTCGGATTAAAATGAAATGTTCAAGAAACCGGGTGCGACGCAATGAAAGGTTTAAGATCATCAAGAACCTCACAGATTACTTTATAAAGTTTCTTCAGTGTATGCAAGAAGGTTTTTAGCCTTAAGGCAAGCAGTGGGACAGGGGTGTTTCTATAATATTGAAAAAACCGTCGTTGCAGTAAATAAATAAATGGATAATCCTATAATGTCATTGATCACCGTAACCATCGGTCCTGTGCTGATAGCCGGATCTATTTTCAGTTTCAGGAAAAGTAATGGTGTGAAGGAGCCGATCAGGGTCGCCGTGGTCACCGCCAAGATGATCCCCAGACCGACTGTGACGCCTAATGCCGGGGAAGTGTCCAACAGCGTCTCCGCGAAAAATATGATGCTCGTCCCGCAAATGGTTCCAAATATAATGCCGTTGGATAATCCTACTTTTATTTCACTTTTGAGAACTCTATTCAAGTTGTCGCTTTGAATATCTCCCGTGGCCAAGCCCCGTACGATGACGGTAGCCCCTTGAATTCCCACGTTTCCGGCGAGGCCAAGCACAAACGGAATAAAGAAGATGACGGTTGTAAACTCGTTCATGGTAATTTCAAATGATTTTAATATGAAGGCACTGATCATCCCACCGATGAAAGTGATGAAAAGCCATGGTGCGCGGGCGGCTATTTTACGCGAAGTTTTTTTGGCAAAGGGGTCGGTTTCCGTTGCACCCACCATTGTGTAGATTTCTTCGTCAGCCGTTTGCCGGAGTCCCCTAAACACGTCATCAAATGTGACGATTCCGTGAATGGTATTTTGCTTGTCGACCACGGGTACGGTGCTCAGATGTTCGTGGTCCATCAGGTTCGCGATTTTTTCACAGGTCTCATCAAGCAGGACTTTGGGTGTTTCCTTCCGAATAACTTGGAGAGCTTTGGCGTTGGGTAGGACATTCAGTAAATCCCTCAAGGTAAAAAAACCTATCAGTTTATTGTCCGTCCCCACCACGAAAAAATCGGTCACAGAATCTTTAGATGGATTTCGAATCATTTTGGCCAGAATTTCGCTCGCGATTTCATCCGGATCAACCCGGTAATAATGTGGGGTCATCATTCCGCCGGCAGTTTGTTCCTCATAACGGATCAAGTTTTTGAGAGTCCGAGCTTCATCAGGGACCATTTGTTCCAGGATTTTTTCCTGGACTTCGGGTTCTTGCTCCTGAAGAATATCCGCCGCTTCATCCTTAGGCATGCCTTCCAGAAAAGGCGCCATAAACTCCAAACCCAAGGCATCGCTGATTTCCTTGCGGCTTTCCTGATCGGTTTCATAGAGCAGCTCCTGCCGTTTTACGTCATCCTCTATATATTGAAAAATAAGGACTTTTTCATCTGTTGTGAGTTGATGGAGGAGGCGGGCAATGTCGAAATGATCCATGGAATTGATCATTTCTCGCGCCTGATTTTCCGCAACGCCGGATTCCGAAAATAGGGATTTTAATTGGTCGATGGTCATGGTTTTGGTATTATAAATACATCAAATTAAAGCGGTGGCTTTATTTTGGGTTATAAAACAAAAAGTAAGAAAATGAGGTCTTTATGGTTATTGATGGATTGTCCAGTAGGGAAATCAAAAAACTCCGTGAGAGCCAAACCCGGAGGCCAACCCGCACCCGTAAAACGCGGGCTACTATGATGTCCGATAAAACCACGAAAAAAGTATTAAAGAAATTTGACGTTGATCACGAACCGGACACCAAAATCAACGATGAGGTTAACATCAATATTGATGAGCATGTAAAAATGAATGATTCTTATATGCGTACCGGATGGTACGTTCCTAAGAAAAAATAGTTATTAAAAGTTTTGCTGGTTATCAATATCTTATGGAAGATGCAGAGGAGATCCTTAGGGATCTTTTTTGTTTTTTAGCGGTTCTTCTAAAGGCTGGGCGGAGTCAGGTATTTCATGTTTTGCCTGATACGCTTCATATACTTTTTCATTGATAAAAAACTCTACCAAATCACGGTCGAGCTCATTGTTAGCCACCATCGTTCTTAAGATTTTGTAAACCTGCTCCAGAGGCATCGCCTTTTTATACGGCCGGTCCTTGGCGGTTAACGCTTCTGCAATATCAGTGACCGCCATCAGTTTTCCTTCAAATGGAATTTCTTCACCCTGGAGCCCCAGGGGATAACCCAGCCCATTAATGCATTCGTGATGTGCCCCGGCAAAGTTGGGGATATTTTTAAGTTTTTTGGTAAAAGGAATTTTTGCGAGCATGTCCAACGTAATTTGAGCGTGATTTTTCATTATTTGGCGCTCTTGTTCGTTAATGCTTCCTTTGCGGATTGACAGGTTCTTGAGTTCGTCGGGAGTCAGGAAGGGTTGCTCATTGCCATGCTCGTCCCGGTAAGTTTTTTTGGAAATTTTCTGAAGACGTTCGATGTATTCATCCTCCAAAAACTCAGAAGGTTCGTTGCATCTTAGGATAAATTCCCGGACTTCCTTCAGCTCTTGGATAGTTTTTGCGGCGCTCTCTTCCAGTTTTTTTATCTTTTCAGGGGTTGCTCCGTCATGGATCAATTTTAATTGAGTCTGAGCCGCTTTCAACTGGGTACTCTGTATGATGTATTGCATTCTCAGGTCTACAAACTGTGCTCGATCAAAAATGGTTTCCAGCTTTTTACTTTTCTCTATGATCTCCACCGGCGTCGTGACTTTGCCGATATCGTGCATCCAAGAGGCTATCCGCAGTTCATGGAATTTTTCCGGAGTGAAATGAATATTCTGGAAAGGACGTTTATCGCTTTTGTGCAGTGCTTCGGCCATGACCATCGTCAGGTTGGCCACTCTGCGAATGTGTCCTCCTGTAATCGGAGATTTTTCATCGATAGCGGTAGCCATGACTTCTACGAAGGACTCAAAGAGATGCTCCATATCGTTAATCAAGCGGGCATTGGTGATGGATACGGCAGCCTGGGAAGCCAGGGATTCGGTTAAGCTGACGTAATCGGGTGAAAAAGGGATGATTTCACCAGTATCAGGATTAAGCGCGTTGACTAATTGCAGAACTCCGATGATGTCGTTCTCATGGTTGCGCATGGGGCAGACCAGCATGGAAGTGGAATGGTATCCGGTTTCCTGATCGAACTCTTTGGGGCCTGTAAAGTCGAATAAATCGGTATCATCGACATTCGGGATGTTGACCGAGACTCCCTTAAGGGCAACATAAGCGGATACATTGGATTCGATTAGATCCACCGGAGGCATGTTAATACTCTCTCCGGTTTTGCCTCCCCTTCGGATTCCCATGGATTTATTCTGAAATATTCTAATATGAAGCTGGTTTTCTTTGGCGATATAAAGAGTGCAGGCATCTGCATAGGTGAATTTGCGAACCTCATCACAAATTTTTTCCAAGAGGGTATTGAGGTCGTGCTCACCAGAAAGAGCACGACCGATTTCCGCCAGTCGGTTGATCTGCTGAATCAGATGTTCAACATAAGGGTTGCCCGCGTTTTTAGAAGAAGTCAGAAAAGCATAAACGGAATCCTTTTCTGTTGCGGCGGGTGAGGTTTTTCCTGATTGCGGCTGTGCCATGAGGATTTTAAAGGTTAATCCAAACTTGATGGGAATAGTACAAATAATCCATCTTATTATCTGTCAAACACCTGATAAAAGCAATAGCTGCAACCAATTAAGGCTAATCCTTTCAATCGGATAAAGCAATTTTCCTGTTGGAACGGTACGCCTTAAATATGATCTTTGATTAGCTGTGGATCCTCGGTCAACCAGATTTTCTTGCCACATACGTTGACGAATTTCGGATTATCCGCCTTGAAGAGCTCTAAGTGGGCTTTATAGAGGTCTTCTGCCGTAGTGGGGCTGTCTCCAAACAATTCCTTTTCTTCATTGATGATGCCTTCAAGATAGCGGTCAATACCCTCCTTGGTGCTTACATTTTCAAAGTAGGATCGGATCAGAGGGTCTTCAAGGGTATCGAGGTGCTTGGCACTTTTCCTCAAAAGAAGTTTAATGCCACGGGAAGATTGCGATTCAAATAAACCGGCCCGAATGCAGGCGTGCCCGGATTTCCCGCTTTCCAGAGTCCATTTCTCAATGGCTTCTTTGGAATACCCCATAGCGCCATAACTTCCCAATTGATGGCGGGTTACATAAAACGTCGAATAAGCAACAATCACACCTATATCCAAGGCTTCTTCCAGCATCGGGATCGGATCAAAGGAAAGCTGGTTGGAGCGGTCAATCTGTTCCTGGGTTGCACTTTTAATGGGAATACCGACATCCCCCAGGGCCGTGGCGTAAAACAAATAATCGTAAGCGGTGGCCTTGGACTTAATGTCTTCCAGGCATTTTGGATCGGATATGTCCCCGAACAAGGTGTGGTCGGCATTTTCTATTTTGAGGCCTGTGTCCTCCTTGCCATACCAATTGGCAATGATGTTGGCTTCTTTGCCAAAGGTTTTCCGCACAGCCTGTATGGCGGCAGTGCCCATAACCCCGGATCCGCCAATCACTAGAAAATTTGCCATGTCTATCTCCCTGTTAGAATTTGTAGTGTCACACGTTGGTTTGTGGGTTCAAGCTCAGGAACCACCGGTGCTTTCGTCGATATCCCAATGCGGTACCTGGGATGTTTCCAGCAAGGCCTGCGCTAAATAGGAATCTGAAGACTCCAGTTGCTCAATTTCCCGATAGAGCTTATCCACGCTTTCAATTTGCTTTGTGTTTGGAGACTGCTCAATTTCTTCAGTCAACCGTTTGTATTGCTGTATTAACGGAGCCGCTTTTTGAATGGAATTGTAAATAGTTTCCGTATTTAATTTCCTGGCTTTATTTTTAAGGGAGATATCCGAAAAAGTGAACCAGATATCAATCTCAGCTTCCGTTTTTCCCAAGATGATCAATTCCTTCTTGAACTGTGGCTTGCTTTTTTCTTTCAGGTTTTCAGTCAGGTAGTTCGCCAATTCATTAAAAGGGACGCCTTCGACAGTTTCGCATAGATAGCCCAACAACCAGAACAATTGCTGGATTTTGGAATCCAACTGTATGGCTTTGCTGGATTCTTCTCGAAATAATTTATAACGTTCGAAAAGAGCCCACATGCCACCCTCTCCGATAATCGCGCTTTTGGTTTTTTCTAAAGGCGATAACTTGCCATGGCATTTTTGGATTTGTGTCTGGCTCCATGCCATTCCGGAAAAGGCAGTATGGAGGCAAACACAAAACAAAAAAATTAAAGCTGACTTATTTCGCATGGGTGGTTTTTATTCTAAAGGGGAAAGGCAATCAGATATTTTGATAATCTGGTTAAATGGAATGAACACTCCATATATTTGCCAATTTAAACTCCCTTCGATTTTAAGTCAATTTCATTTTTGCCTGTGCAAAAATCAGAATATTCCAATCAAACCTTGGTTTTTCCCAATCCTAAAATAATTTTATATTCGGATGGAGTTAAAGGCATAACCGATAGACGGGATTGTTTGATCAGCGAAATCTCTTTTAATTTTGGATGGGATTTGACCTGCTCCAGGGTGACCGGAATTTTTAAGGGCTTGATCGGTTTTAAATCGACCACCACCCAGGCCGGGTCGTCGCTGGTGGGATCGGGGTAGGATTCGCGGGTCACCTGCGCAACGCCCATAATCTGCTTTCCCACCACACTATGATAAAAGAAAACCTGATCGCCCTTTTTCATCGCCTGAAGATTGTTCCGTGCCTGATAATTGCGGACTCCGTCCCAATAGGTTTTCTTGTCCTTGAGGAACTCTTCCCAACTGTATTTTGAAGGCTCCTGTTTAACCAGCCAGAACTGCATATTCTGTTTCCTTTCCAACAAGTTAAAGCTATACTTTTAAGATAAATACTAAAGAAATCGGAGCAACTCTATATAATACAAAGTTTTAAGATTTTACCATAAAATTTGAATAAAGTCTGAATTTGAGATTATCTAATTGACTGAAACGTCCGACCTAAATATAATCAGCAAATTCAATTAGTTTAATTAGTTTTAATGATCTCTACCTATGTTGAGGTAGATTTGCCTTTGGAGCTTGTGACGATATGTATCGCCAGGAAATTAAAGTTTTGGATTGTACCATTCGCGACGGTGGATTGATGAATAACCATCTGTTCTCGGACGAATTGGTGCGTAAAGTATATCAATCCGCCAATGATGCGCATATTGATTATGTTGAGTTGGGTTATAAAGCAGACGAATCTCAGTTCTCCCGGTCGGAATTCGGCCCCATGAAGTTCTGTAGTGAGAAAGATATTGAAAAGGTAGTCGACGGAATTGAAAAAAAAGTAAAGATTTCCGTCATGGCCGATATTGGACGATTCGATCCTGAAAGCGTCATTCCCTGTGGGGAAAGTCATATCGATATGTACCGGGTGGCTTCCTACGTCAAGGATATCGATAAAGCCATTGACTTGGTAAATAAATTAAACGGCAAAGGATACGAAACCACCATCAATATCATGGCCGTATCTCACGCACGTGAACGGGAGCTGGACGAAGCCCTGGAACAGGTCGATAAAGAAAGCGCCGCGGATGTGATTTATCTGGTGGATAGTTTTGGTGCGCTTTATTCCGAGCAGATTGCTTATCTGGCTAAAAAGTACAGGGAGCTGATGCCCAGTAAAGAGCTTGGAATTCATGCTCACAATAACCAGCAATTGGCCTTCGCCAATACCATTGAATCCATCATCAATAACATCAACTATCTGGATGGGACCATCTACGGGATTGGCCGGGCCGCCGGCAATTGTCCATTGGAACTGCTCCTGGGTTTTCTTAAAAACCCCAAATACGATATTCGCCCGATCATAAAAATTATTGGGACTGATTTCCTTAAAATTCGAGAGGAAATTGAATGGGGCTATGTCATTCCCTATATGATTACAGGGACACTGGATGTGCATCCGCGAGCAGGTATGGCATTGATGAAAACGGAAAATAAAAATGGGTTCCTGGAGTTCTACGAAAAAGTCATCAATGAAGCCAACGTCTGACCCGGGAAACAAAAGGCTTGAAATTTGATTCTGAACTCTTCAAACGCGAGCCCGTGCTGGGAATTGTGCGCGGCGTGTCGGAAAGCAGTCTTGAGGGAGTTTTCAACTCTGCGCGGGATGCCGGCCTTAAGTTTCTTGAAATCACACTGAACACAGACCATGCGCTTCGGTTAATCGAATCATCCGTCAAAAAGTATGAAGGTTCTTTGTGCATTGGAGCCGGTACCGTGCGCACTCAGGAACAGGCAGAACAGGCCGTGGCTTCCGGCGCCCAGTTTTTGGTCAGCCCTGCATTGAACGAAGAGGTAGCCTCCTATTGCCGGAATCAGGTGGTGCCTTATTTTCCCGGTGCCTTGACCCCCAGCGAGATTGAAAAGGCATGGCAGGCCGGGGCTACTATGGTCAAAGTATTCCCCGCCTCCCAGTGGGGCCCGCAGTATTTCCGCGAGATTAAAGGACCCTTTGAAGATATCCCATTGATGGCTGTCGGTGGGGTCACAACCGACAATATTCCTGCATATTTTTCTTCTGGAGCATCTGCGGTGGCAGTAGGGGGGTCGGTATTTTCACAATCGCGAATGGTAAACGGGGAATATTCAAAGATACACGATGATCTGAAGAAAATTTTATTTGCAGTGAAAAAATTTTTGAATACAATGGAATGAAGCCAGTTCTAATTTTTAAGTCCTGCGAAGGGGGAAGCCACATGAGTTTCGATTTTATGAAAAATGTCCTGCATTGGGAAGACGAAGAGCGCTTTGCCCGGCTCTGCGAAAACCTTGAAGAAGTCATTCAGGAAGCACGCGCCGAGGCTGGAGACAAGGAAATATCCGATCTTGAGCTGATGCAGGCCCTCGATTTCGTAGGTTTTAATCTTTGCCGTGATTCGTGGGAGGAGTTCAAGAAAATGGATTTCAACCGCGATTTTGGTTCGACAGGCGGTTCCAGTTCAAAAGAAAAAAACTTTCTACATTAATCCGCCTGTATGTTTTTAGGATCCGGTCCTCTTTTTTAGTTCTGCGAAATCTTATTAAACTCCTCGATTTTTTCTATCAGATGATGCATTTTCTTGTCCAAATCTGTAATGTGCCGTCCTATTTTGTCGACTTCCTTTTTTTCTTTCGAAATGTAGACCGATCGGCACTTGGCCAAGTGAGAATTGATATGCTCGATCATGTCATGGATCTCCACGCTCTCTTGCGATAGCTCGTCCGCGGTCTCTTGAATGTCGAGAAGATTATCCACCGCCTCTTCTTCTGTGATTTGCTTTTTGATCTGTTTGGATTTGGCAATGCGCTTCCGGTAAAAGGCCAAGCCGAACCCGGAAAATACCAGCGCTATCAGTCCGATTGTGGCAATGTCCACCAGAAGATAAACGTAATCGCCGAAAAAACGCCCGGTATGGATTTCCGTCATCAACTTGACGAGATCCATTTTAAGATGACCGCCGGATTTTTGTTGGATGGTTGCCGCGAGCGAGGTTTCCTCCCATGTGCGTCCTCCATTTTTGGAAATAAAGAGACCCTTTGAAGTGCCGGCGATCAGGGTGGGGGAGGATAGCCGGGCAGAAGGAATCAGAGTCAAGTTGTCTAGAGTCGCTCCATCGTCTTCTTTAAAATCCAAAGAAGTCCAGGTGTCCCCACCATCGGGAGAAACGAAAATATGCCGGGCCGTTCCCATGTAGATATGGGTTGTATTTTTGGGATCCACCAGTAATTGGCGCACGGCTTCGTCCGGGATGGTATCGTGAATCCAGGTGATTCCTCTGTTGTAAGATTTGTAAAGCCCATCCAGAGTTCCGGCATAAATAAACACAGGATCGGTGTCCAAAGATACCAGTGACAGAGGCGAGGGCAGGGCGCCCTCCCATTTTTTGTCCCAGTGCTTGCCGCCGTCGGCACTTTTAAAAATCCCATCGGCCGTTCCGATATACAAGGAGCGAGCGTTCGAGGAGAAGCGGACAAAACGGACATCCCGGCTTCCCTTGGCCAGACTTCCTTCAAAGGTGAGCTCCCAGATGTCGCCCTCATTCAGGGAAACAAATAAACCGCCGGAGGTGGCGGCGAAAAGGAGTTCCGGTTTTTCAGGATGAATGACTAAATCTTGAATATCCATGTTCGACAAGCCTGAGGATTCCTCGAACCAGTCGGTCCAATGGTCCCCGCCATCTTCGGATAAGAAAATACCTTTGGAGGTGCCGGCATAGATCATGGTGGGAGTGGAGGGCGATAAAGCCAGCGCGCGGATATTTTCATCACGCAGTCCGTCATGAAGAGACTGCCAGGTTTCCCCTCCGTCTTGGGAGCGAAACAATCCATTGCCGGTGCCCACGAAAATAATTTTCCCGTTGTGAGGATTCACTGCAACGGTTTGAATTTTGAGTTTGTCTCTGACCAGATGGAAGTATTTATCAGGTAGATACTGGGCGGAAATTTCTATTTGATCCAGGTCCAGGGAGTCCCTGTGCATGAGCAGGATGCCGCTGACGGAAAGTATCAGGATGAAAATTGCGCAGACAAATCCGGTCCATTTGTGAAAATCACGAGAGGTTTTAAAAAACCGGAATCTCAATGCAAATCCTTTTCCTTGGCGCCGATGGGTTGTGACAAGCGATCGTACTCATCCGTCAGGCGGTTTTCAAAATAGTTGACCTGATCGAACAACTCATGGACTTTGGAGTCGATTTCCTTCAAATGCTCGGATAATTCCTTAAGGTCCTGGTCGCCGGTATCCTTGAGGAAAATTTCACACCGCTTGGCGTGATGCGAAATGTGTTCTACCAGATCGTGTACCACGGTAATATTCTGCTGAATCTGGGTAGCCTCAGATTTTAATTCGTGGGCCGCTCGTTCCTGTTTGATGCCGAAGGTATAAACCAAGGCCCCGACGTAGGCCAACACAAGAATCATCTGGCCGATAAAGGTTTCCCAAGTCGGGTACATGCCCAGCCATGGAATTTCAGGGGCAAAACTGGCGCCGGTCAGGCTCAAGACTCCTCCCATCTGCAATTCGTGGAGCCCTTTGCCCATGAACATGAACGCCATGTAATACAGAAAAACACTGGTGACCACGAAAAACCACTTTACCGGGATGCGCATTCCCAACTGATTGATCAGGAAATAGACTACGGCTAAAACCGCACACCCGACAAGGAATCCCGGAATAATCCCGGCAGTCGTGCCCCCAGCGTAAAGATACAGGGCTTTGTAAAACAGAACGGTCTCAAACCCTTCCCGGTAAACCGACAGAAAGGCAACCATACTGAGGGTAAACGCACTACCGGTGGTGACCGCTTTCTGCATTTTGCCGGTGATATAGCTTTGCCATTTGGTCGCTTCGATTTTAGAGACCAACCAGTAGCTGACATAAAATAGAACCACTACCGCCACCAGCATGATCACCCCTTCCATCATCTCCTGGCTGGCCATACTGATATCCAGAATTTCCTGAAGGATATACGCAGTGATAAAACTACCGATAACCCCGATCAGCACGCCCATGTAAATGGCCTTCAGTTTGTCCTGATTACGGGATTTGACGAGGAACGTGATCAATGCTGCGATAATCAAAATTGCCTCAAAACCTTCCCGTACGATGATCGAAAAGGATTGGATGAACAAACCGGTAAACCCGATCTCTTGAGTCAGAACCTGTTGAGCCTCTTTCAAGTCGTCCGTAATCCCCTGTCCGATTTTCTCTACCAGCTCGATGGATGCTTTTCTCTTGATTTCCGCCTGCAGTCTCCCGAACGAGGATTCCAGCTTAAGGCCCAGCTCCTTGCGTTTGGTGATTAAGGGTGACTCCAACTTTTCATAGGTCAGGTAGGAGTCGAAGGCGGACTCCGAAGCCTCCCGGTTCCGGCCTTCCTGGTAAGCGGTCATGCTTTGGTCCAGTAATGAAAATACCTCGCTGAATATTTTTTCGGTCCGACTTTCCCGGCCTTTCTCACTGTTCGGCGAAGAGGCCTGGGAAACCAGCAGTGGAAGTTTTACATTTTCGTTGGAAAACGTCCGGATGAAATAAGTGACATCCCACAGCTCCTTCTCGGAAAACTGATCGGCCCAGCCCACCAT
>QIDN01000409.1 GCA_003229345.1 Nitrospirota bacterium
TGAAAATAGGGATCCCCACCCTTCAGCATTTTGCCGCCGACGATTTCTCCGACATACACAATATGATCTCCGAATGCCGTCTGTTCGCGCAGTTCGCATTCCACATAGGCCACGGCATCGCTCAGAATTTTGATGCCGTGAAACCCCTTGCCCACCTTTAATCCGTCAAACACCGAAACGCCGGGCACCGGAGGTTTGAAAAAATGTTTCATCAGGTCGTTCGAGTTCTTGCCCAACACGTTCACGATGAACGTTTGGGACGCCTCCACCATAAGCCGCGCCTGGCGCGTTACCCCCAGAGCCACTGTCAGCGCGGGCGGGTCGAACGAACACTGGTTGACCCAGCTTGCCAACACGGCGTCTTCATTATCTTTATGTTTTGCTGTCACCACAAACAAACCGCTAGGAACGCGGCCCAGGGCTTTGCCCACCTCTTTTTTATTTTTCAATGTTCTCTCCTGCCAGCGTGACGCTGGACTCAATTTGGCTGGAACGTAAGGAATAAATCAATGAATTATCTTCGCCAGCTGAGGTTTTTAAATTGCGCTCAGAGATTCTCAGTTGCCGACAACCGTCAGCAATCTCCCCCTCCGGGCAGGAGGCGGTTCGCCACCTGAGCGAGGCCCGGAACTAATTCTCTCTCTACCTTTAGTATCACACTGAGTCCATCGGCAAGCTCAGGGTGACACTGGAGCAATCTCTTTTCAAACATTCGGTAATTTTAATTTATTTTATTGAGTGACCGAAATTTTTTCAAGGCTTTGATCAACTTCATCTGAGAAACCCATCCCTCTGACACCAGAATCTCCCCGAGCAGGCGGTTGGTGTGCGTTTGCTGCTCCAACAACGCCTCCACCTGATCCTGACTCAGGTATTCCATCGCCACAGCCAGTTTTCCGAAACTTTTATTTTTTTCCTCCGGCTTCCTCTGACGGGACAGAATCCGAAACAACTGCTTGTTGTCGATCAACCCTTTTTGCATCGCCAACCGCCCCAGCGGCACCCGGTCGGTTTTTTGGATTTCCAGTGCGCGAGCCAGGTCTTTTTCCCGGATGATATTCTGCTCTACGAGATACTCTCCAAAAATCATTGATAGAGTTCCTTTCTACTTGGTCCGCATGGCAAAAACACCGTCCCAATCCGGTGGCGGCGGATGATGTTGAAACGTGATACACCGTTCGAAATAAGTCAGCGACGGGCCGTCGTCTTCGTACAAATTCAACGCGTTTTCAAAACAGGCGATGCCCTCCTCCCACCGCTGGTTTTTATAATGTTCCAGACCTTCCCGGAAATGAGGAAGAATGAGTCGGATGTGGTCCGCCATCTCCCCTTTACGCCCGAGTAGTTCGTAAATCTTGATCGGCTCTTTTTTACCGACCACACGGATGGAGTCCAACTCGCGTACTTCGATATCGTTCTTCGCCAACTCGTAAGTAAACTCGCTGAGCATAGTGTACGTGTAGTATTGCTTGTTAGCTCCCTCGAGCCGTGCCGCCACATTCACCGGGTCGCCTATCATGGTGTAATCGAACCGATTCTCGGAACCCATGTTGCCCACTGTCACCTCGCCGGTGTTGATGCCAATACGCATGAACAATTCATGCCGGCCCTTCTTTTTCCAGATGCTTCGCAACTGAGCCAACCGTTTTTGCATATCCAGTGCGGCGTAGCAGGTTCGGGTCGCGTGATCTTTAAAGTCGATGGGCGCACCGAAAAACGCGATAATGGCGTCGCCCTCGAACTTGTCGACCGTGCCTTCATACTGCATGACAATGTCGGTCATCTCCGTCAAATATTCATTCAACAAAACGACCAATTCACCGGCGGTCAACTGTTCTGAAATCGAGGAAAAACCCTCCAAGTCTGAGAAAAAAGCCGTCAATACTTTATCCTCTCCCCCCAGGTTCAATAGCTTCGGATTTTCCACCAACTGGTCCACCACTGCCGGAGCCAGGTACTGGCTGAATGCGCTCTTGATAAACCGTTTTTCTCTTTCTTCAAATGTGAAACGGTATAACGTGATTCCGAAATAAACCAGGAACTGGGAAAATAACGGAGATACCGTATGCACCCACAATCCTAGCCGAGTGAATAACATGTAATCGCAAACCAGATATCCCCCCACTCCAACCACCAGCAAGATGGCAGTACCAACGGCTTTAAAATAAAGGGCGACCAAACCCAACAAAATACCGGTTACCAGAATCATCGTCACATCCAGAACCGGGACCCAAGGCGGACGTTCGAGGAAATCCTGCTGAAAGATGTTTTCGATCATATTGGCGTGCACCTCCACCCCGGGGAAAAGAGGACCATAAGGGGTGGTATGCAAGTCATGAAGGGCGGCGGCGCTGGCGCCGACCAGAACAATTTTATCTTTCAACTGTAGCCGCCCCACAGTGCCAGCGATGACATCGGATGCGGACAAATAGGTAAACGTCTGTTTCGGTCCGTAATAGTTCACCAGAAAATCCCCCTCTGCCGTGACGGGAATCGGAGAATCCCCCAACCGTATTTCGCCCACGCGGTGAGGAAAAATTCGAACGACGGAACTCAGTTGGGTGGCTTCCTGCAACAATTGCAGACTGAACGGTGGAAATGCCGCCTCCTTATGCATTCTCACCATGGGCATAAAGCGGATGACCCCATCATGCTCCGGTACAAAGGAAAAATAACCGGCGCTGTTGGCGGCGTCCATCAAAGAAGGCAGACTGAGACCCACCGCATAGATGGGTTGCAGAAAGTCGGGGGTGATCGATTGATCGCTGGACTGCACCATTGAGTACTGGGAAAAGTCCAACAGTGTGAACTCCTTCGGTCCCATCATCGCCGCAGAATCTTCAGCTGCCTGCTCTGCTGTGGTGTACACAAAATAACCCAATACCGTCCGCCTCGACCGCCGGATCGCATCGGCAAACCTGGAATCCGAATCGCCCACTTCTTCCAGCCAATTCACCAGTTTTTCCCGGTTCATGCCAGAAACATTTTTCTTGGCAATTTCGTTTTTAACTTTTTCGAGGGAAAGGTGAATATCTTTTTCGGGAAACAAAAAATCGAAACCGATCACCGCCGCACCGGATTCCGTCAACTTGTCCACCAGCTTCGCCAACCGGGTGCGCGGCCAGGGCCAGCGTCCTTCCCGTTTCAGGCTGTGCTCATCAATGGCGACGATCACCACCTGATCGGAAACCGGCCGCGTGCCCCGCAGGGACATTTTAAAATCATATGCCTTGAATTCCAGAAGTTTAAAAAAGGGAAGATTGAGGGAATAAATGTAAAGGGAAAGCAGGGTGATCAACACAGATACTGTAAAGGCATTCAGCCACCGAATTTTCATGGGAGGATTTTAACACAAGGGGAATCGACAGGGGGAAAGTCAGATGAAGGAAAACCGGTCAAACAGATTCGATGATCTCAAAATCAACAGCCGCCGGGACCACCGTTCTCGAAAAATTCGGTGAGAAAGGAGCTCAAGGACCCCTGTTGGATAGCATTGGTATCGATGGGGGACTGGGGCACGCCGCCTGCCACGCTACCATTCAGGATCAAATTCCGGGTTTCATTGAAGGACGCTTCATCGGCGTTGATATTGGGTGCGCTCACATCGATATCCCGTGCTGAAGCAATGACCACGCCGGGGGCCACATTGAAATCACCTATGCCGTTACCCTCGCTATCGGCCACTGCAATAAAATCTCCCTGCGTCGTGGTGACATCGGCATTGATGTTGATATCGGTAATAGCAAACAACTTCAAGGCCGGGAAGATGGAAACCGCATCTTCGAAAGTAATATTTCCGCCGGAATTCAAAACCACTGAATCCTTGATGCCATCCGTATCCTCTTCAGGAATGCCTTTTACGTTGATGTCACCGTCCGTATTGAGTATCAAATTCTCTGCGATGATATGACGAATGTCGTTGTTACCCAGACCTCCATTAGGATTATTTCCGGGCCCGATATTCAGGTCGCCCCCGTTCGCGAGAGTAAAGGTGACGTCGCCCGCACCGCTGTCCAGATCACCCTTGAGGTCCAGATGATTGGCTACGATATTCATATTTCCATTGTTAGTCGACAAGAGCTCGTTTGCGGCTACTGCCACTACATCTGCTGTGATAAACACATGGGAAGCATCCAGCGTTCCGGAAACCTTAACGGTACCCATGCCTCCACCGGAGAGGATGATTTTACCGTCTTTCTGCTGAACCGTTTGGGCTTCGATGATTCCGGAATGATTGACCACGTTGCCGATCACATCGCCCGCAGACCTTGCCGTCAGAAGAACCTGCCCTTCATTGGTGCGAATGAGCTTGGAATTATTGAACCGGTCACTGAGAGCTTTACCCTCTGCATCGGCCACCGCGAAACTGATCAAGCCGTCACCATTGAAATCCAACGTGGCGGCCGTGCCGGAAGCCAGCGCAATGGATCCCAGGTCCGCCACCACGACAATGGATCCATTAGTTTCCACCGCCGGAGCTAACAGACCGACATAGCGGGTGGCATTGATGACCCCATCATTAATGATTGCGGCCAACGGTCTGTACAGGTCCTGTGAAAACTGGTAATTACCTTTCAGGAAATCTTCGTTGGAAATGTTAAGCGTGGTCGCCAGAAGACCATGCACATCGACCACAGACCCTTTTCCGAACACCACGCCAGAGGGATT
Source organism: Nitrospirota bacterium (assembly GCA_003229345.1). Classification (GTDB taxonomy): domain Bacteria; phylum Nitrospinota; class Nitrospinia; order Nitrospinales; family Nitrospinaceae; genus SZUA-226. The sequence goes on from QIDN01000409.1 coordinate 4,669, forward strand.
GGTCAGAAATACCTGACCGTTGGCAGAAAGTTTCCCGAGAATGAGGCTGGGGTCCGTGCCGATCACCCGGTTGAGCGCTATGGCACTGGAGTTCGGTTGCTTGAAGGTGACCGACTCCACCGAACCGATGCTGAATCCCTGCCAGTTGGTAATCAACTGTTGGCTGTCCTGCTGGATCAGCATGTCCTGCGCGGAAGGTTGTGAAATATTACCGGTCCCAGAGACAATCTTCCCACCATTGGGCAGGGCATACACCCATCCCGGTGTCACCGCCCACAAGCCCACCAAAAGGCTTACGGCCAGCCAGTTCAATCTGGAATTTCGTTTCGGTTCGGATTTGCGCATGATGTACTATCCTCTTGATCCTGCCTCAACCCGAGGTACACGGATCCGATTCATCTTCCTCGAACAAATCATATTCTTCCTTCAAGGCATCCGTCACGATGGAGCCTTGCCGGGGTTTTTCGCGATACCGCGAACCCACCCAACCCATAACCATTTGCTGGATCATATTACGCTCCGGCCCCGTCAAAGCTTCCGGTTCCGTCGGCGGTTGGCCTTCTTCGATAACTGTTTTCATCATCGGTCCTACTATCACATCCCCAATGACGGTGGGATCGGCATTGAGCGCCCGGATGAGCCCCGCCTGATTGGCGACCAGAGTTTTGAGCTGTGAAATGCTCAGGTATCCCTGGGTGCCGCGCGCCGCCACATTGGCGGTGGGGGAAAGTATTTTGAAATGGGATTTGGGATGTTTCTGTTCCTTATTGACGATATACATGGAAATACCGTGGCCGATGGTGATCACACCCTGGCGCAACTTTTCCTTGGCATCGAACAGATACGATGCAATCGTCATCTGGGAGTTGGGGCCCAGAGCCATCAGGCTGGAATCTTCAAACAAAATGCGCAGGCGGCTCTTGCGACCGGTCCGAAACTCATCGCTGGCATACACCATCTGCTTGGGTTGCACCTTCTGCCAGGGGGTCAATGACACTGGAACCACCTGCCCGGGTTGAGCATCTGCTACCGGTTCCTCACCACCAGGAAGATATTCCGCGCTTCCAATAATGGCAATAATCTTCCCCACCGGCTTTTTCTCCGCCCAGGCATTTGCCGGAAGAATCAAAACCGCCACCGCCAGCAGAGCCAGTGCCTGCCTGATAAGTTTCGTCATCCCTCTACTCCTGCAGATTTCAATATTCTTGATTTGATGGAAACATTATATGCGTAAATGTAAATAAAAAGAGGAGAAATATGGGAAATCTGCAAAAATACCCCAAAAGGGGTTGTTTTTGATGCCTTTAAGGCAATAAAAAATTTATATTTATTAGATATTTCGGGTAAACCCAAGAATAACTTGAACTTAGATTTACAAAAAGGTTGGAATTTGCGGCTAGAAGGAAATCATGCCATTGAGGTAAAGCGTACTGGAAGATCCATCCGAAGGATCTGGACCTCCAAATACAGGGAATCCATAGGCAAGGGAAAAGCTGACTGCGGGATAATTTGTCCCCAAGGGAGGTATATTTAATCGCATTCCAAGGCCCAAACCGTTTAACTCCCGATCATTTTCACCGGGCTGCCGGTTTTTGATAAATACCTGTCCATGGTCCAGAAAAGCAAAAAAGGATAGCACCTGATCCAGTTGTATTTTACGGGGATTCTTGATCACAGTCACTTTGAAGGGAAAGGGAACAACCAGCTCCGCGGATACGAAAAATCCGTTGTCCCCTGCCGCTTCCGCCAGCGGGTATCCCCGCACCGATCCGAAGCCACCGATAGCGAACTGATCCGGCGAAAGAACCCTTTTGGAAGCGATCTGCCCTTTAGCCTTTATCATCAAATAGGTTTTTCCAATGAAAGCGGACTGGTACCGGGTGACATCGAAACTGGAAATCAATGCATCGCCGCGCCCCTGAAATCGCGAATTCAGCGGGTCGGAAACGTCGCTTTCGCTGAAACCCTGTTGCAGACGTAGGGAGTAAAACGTGCGGGCGCGAAGCGGGTCTTTGAAGAAACCGCCAGCCGCGAGGTAGGCATCACGCAGTTTGTCATCGCTGGAGAGGGATCCCGCAAGATCGTTTTCAAAATTGCGAATCTCCCCGCCCAGGCTCAGATAAAATTCGGAACTACGGGTCCGGACCAGGGAATGGCTCAGGTCCACAGTGAATATGTTAGCCTTGCCGCCGGCGTTCAGCGCCACCAGATTCCCGCCCAGATTGAAGTCGGTAAAAATGTACGACAGAGTGGCGGTCGTGCCATAGGGGCCGATGGGGATCGAATAGGACGGATTGATGTAAACTTGATCCTCGTTGGACTTGACCCCGCGTATGTATAAGCGGTCACCCAGTAATAACAGGCTTCCGGCTTCTCCCGTCAAACCGTACCGTTGCTCCCCGGTAAACCGGGAACCGAAATTATCCGCGTCGAAAGCAATTTGGTAAGGTCGCGATTCCTCGACTTTTAACGTCAAGTCTGATGTGCCGAACACCTCTCCCGGTTTCAGGACGGCTTTCACTTTCAATCCCCGGATGGCGTTCAACTCCAGAAGATATTTTTCCAGAGTGCTTTCCTTGAGGGCCGGGTCATCCTGTAGCGGCTGTAACCGTGCCAGGATTTCCTCCTGCTCGAATCTTTTATTCCCCGACACTTCAATTTTACCCAGCTTACCCTCAACCACTTGAATGGTTACGATCCCGTTTTCAATTTCCTGCTCCGGAACATAAGCACGAGTCAGGATGTACCCATTCATGGCATACAGGGCGGAGATTTCCTGGGCGATGAGGTGGAGGATGCCGAGAGTTACTTCCATCCCGTCGCCCGTCTCCAGAACGGGGGCCAGAATGGCGTCATCGATCAGCGTGTTGCCTTTCACTTCGATTTTTTTGATGATGAATCTAGGACCCGCCCCTGGGTCGATCACGGTGCGGCTGTCATCAATGGAAAGAGGAGGGAGCTCTTCTTCAAGAGGCCGGAATTCCGGGCGGGACTGCTCCAGTGCTTTTTGACTCACGCCGGATTCTCCCGCAGGGGGTACCTGGGCCTGCAGGAGCGAAGGAAATATCACCGCACTCCCAAGGGAACTAACAGCAATTAATAGCAGGCAGAGTTTGAGCGTAGTCCTGTTCAATAGGATCATTCAACGTCCGGTTTTGAGTCGGCACTTGCATCGCCGATGGGATCATCCGCCGAACTCCCCCCAAAACCGTCGTCATTTGCTCGGCAATTCCCTATTTAGTGAATAACTCATTATATATCATTCAGATAGAGGAAACCACCAGAGACTTGATTTCCCGGGAAATGATACTTTTAAAAATCCCCCTCAGTAATCCGATTGTCAATCTTACTCTCTTCTTGCCTGGCTAATACCGTCGCCTGCGAATACTTCCCTTCTTTAAACATCCAAGGATTTTTGGCCCAAAGGCTAGCATAAACTCGGAACCACTTTTCGGAGGCAGGTCAGAGGCCTTTGATTATTCTCTGTGAGAACGGTGTAACTACTGACTCGTGGAAAAAGGCTTGCGTCAAAAAGCAATGACTGTTTAATATCAACGAAATGGCTCGACCTCTATATTGGGTTTAAATACTAAGCATCAAAAACAACCATCGATATGTAAATTCTATTTAGAAATATAAGATTATTATGTTAAATCCATTATTGCCTTTTTCACATTAGAGAAACTTCTATGACTTTATCTTCACGAATTTTTTCATCCATAGCGCTCGCAAAAGAAATAGAGTCTCCAGAAAATCCTGGAGCACTGGAAAAACGTGTTGCACTGGTGCCGGCAGATATTGGCAGACTCACTCAAGCTGGCATTAAAGTTTACGTCGAACACGGGGCTGGAGAGGGTGTTGGATTCAGTGATCGTGAGTACGAGCAAAACGGCGCTATTATGCAAACACCAGAGGAAATTTATCGAAATAGAGAGCTCATTATTAAGTTTAAGGGCCCGCCACTCTCTTCGATTGAAGAGATGCGTAAAGGGAGCACCTTATTCTGCATGGCGCATTTTTACTCTTATCCAGATCGATCGAAATTGCTTCGGGATCGGTGCATCAATGTAGTGGCAATGGAAGAAATATGTGAATCACCAAAGGTAAATTCAGATCAGGAAATTATGGGTCGCCTTGCTATGGCCGAGTCCTTAAAACCATTTTTTGCAGATAATACCATTAGCGGCTTGGAGGTCAGGATCATTGGATGGAGTGAACGACTGCACAGTGCAATCCGCAGGTGCGGCAATCGCAATCCCCGCTCGTTGCATATCATCCAACCAACGCTTTCCGTTGAAGAGCTAAATACAGTTGGACCGAATGCCTTATATTTTTACGACAGTCCAAACTTTGAAGATCGACAAGGTATTCTAGCTAAACTGAAAAACGACGGCACACATATTTTTGATCTTTATGAATTTGAACAGCAGTATGGGGAGCAAGCCATTGCTACTTATCGAGCCAGCCACCCACCTAAAGAATTTGGGTTGCGCCGTATCCAATGTCTACATGAAACCGGTCAGGCAGGTGCTCGGTATGGTGTTGAATTATTGAAAAAAAACAAACCCACCTTGGATATTGCGAATGCAAAGACGGTTGTTCTGGGTTATGGCAATGTGGCTCAAGGGGCGTTGCATGAACTCTACAGCCAGGGAATCAACGCTATCCATGTGTTGGGTCGCTCACATACCTCTAAGAGCCGCATTGATTTTTGGCTCAAGGATGTGGACTTAGTGGTAAACGGTGCGGAACAATCTCCAGAATTACGGGGCGTGAACTTTTTAGTAAGCAACCAACACTTAAAAGAACTTATTCCAGATCAGTCCGTGGTGATCGATTTGGTCGGTGGCAGTGCAACCAACCGAAGCCCTGTGGAAGCCGTTGTCAGTTGCAGCTTTCTGACAGAGCCCTATTTTGTGCAGGATGGCGTCACCGTATCGGCTTTATGGGGATGGCCGATGATGGGCATGATGCGAGAGACCGCCATTCGTTATTCCGGGCAAATCACCGATGTTTTAATCGGCCATGAAAAACTCATTGACGGACTTGATTCGCTAAAACCCGGTGTTCAGCGAGCACTAGTCTGCGGCCCTTTTTAACGGATTCCCGTTTACAGACCATTTCCCGGGGATGAGCTCTTGACAATCGGGGCAAGCTCCATTTTCGAGGACGTTGGCGAGCACCTGAAATCCGTAACGTTCTATCAGCGTCTTGCCGCATTGCGGACACAGGGTATTTTCGGTTTCTCCCACATGGCCGGGCCGGTTGCCGGAATAAACGAATTTGAGACCCGCCTTCATTCCTATTGTTCGAGCACGCAGAAGGGTTGCCACCGGGGTGCTGTCCCGGTCGTTCATTTTGTACTGCGGATGAAACGCGGTGACGTGCCACGGGATGTCCACGGAAACGGAGGCGACAAACTCGGCCATCCGGGTCAATTCTTCATCCGAATCATTATAATCGGGAACTACCAGCGTCACGATCTCCATCCAGAAGCCCATCGCATACACCTGCCGGATGGTTTCCAGGACTTCTTCAAAGTTCCCGCCGAGTTTTAAATATTTTTTCCGGTCGAAACATTTGAGGTCGATCTTAAACAGATCCAGCCACGGTCGCACATACTCCAGCACTTCCGGCGTACCATGACCGTTGGAAACATAACCGGTGACCAATCCCCTGCTCTTGGCTTCCTTGAATACCTCGACTGCCCATTCGGAGGTAATCAACGGTTCGTTATACGTGGAAACAACGGTACCGGAGCCATGCTGTTCGGCGAGGTCGCATAGGTCTTGAGCGGTTATGGCGTCAAAATCAAGCGTGGAGGCGTCATCACGAAAAGTCTGGGAGGTGAACCAGTTCTGGCAGTAGCCGCAACGGAAATCGCACCCCAGCATGCCGAAACTCATCGCCTGGGTTCCGGGCAGGGCATGGAAAAACGGTTTCTTTTCGATGGGATCGTTGTGGATACCTGCGGCATAGTTGAATGGAACCCTCAACACACCATCCGAATCGCTGTAGCGAACCTTGCAGACTCCCCGCTGGCCGGGGCGCAATTGGCAACGGTGGCCACACGCCGTACAAATCAGCGAACCTTTTTCATGAGGAATGAACAGTTCACCGGCGCGGGTATTTTCATCCAGTACGGTTTGAGCTGTGGGTGTCATAACCCACCTCCTTGCCCCCACCTGACGCACAGGTCACAAAGCCGAGGGCGGTATGCCAACCGAATTTATTCGGTCGTTATATCTTCGTTCTTTTCCAGGGCACCCATCATGGAATGCCAGGACAAGCTCGCGCATTTGATCCGCGAGGGAAATTCCCGGATTCCCTTAAACAGAGCCAGTTTACCCAGATGATGCTCCTGTTGATCCGGGTCCATTTCTCCCAGAACCATTTTGTGAAATTCTTCGAAGATCATTTTAGTCTCGTCGACTTTCTTGCCTTTTAGAAAACCGGTCATCAGCGACGAACTGGCTTTGGAAATAGCACACCCAGAACCCATGAAACTGACTTCTTCAATCACATCATCGGCACTGACCTTCAGATACACTGTATAATCGTCGCCGCACAACGGGTTGAATCCGTGACAAAAATGCGTAGCTTCCGGCATTTCATGGAAATTTCGCGGCTTCTTGTTATGATCCAGAATTACCTGTTGGTACAGCTCGTTATCGTATGACATACAAAAATTTTCTCTATGAGTAATATAGTCCCGTGTTCGTCATTATAAAAGAGAAAGGAAGGATATATCCAGCCTAATCGATACGGAGTATCAGGAGAACAGCTTGATGGCCCGGCGGATACTGGCGCCCAGGGCATCCAGTTCTTCATATTTATTGTAAAACGAAGCCGAAGCGCGGGAGGTCGCGGGTACCCCGAACCGTTGCATGGTCGGTTGCGCGCAATGATGCCCGCCCCGAACCGCAATGCCATCCTGATCCAACAAGGTCACTACATCGTGTGGGTGGATGACGTCGATATGGAAGGACAGGATACTGGCCTTGTGGGCGGCAGTGCCGATGATGCGCAACCCGTCAATTTCGGATAACACCCGGGTGCCGTATTCCAACAGTGCGTGTTCGTATTCGGCGATTTTGTCGAGGCCAATTTCCTGGATATAATCGACCGCCTCACCGAGACCCATCACCTGCGAAATCGCGGGCGTCCCCGCTTCAAAACGGGCGGGGGGATCGGCATACAGGGTTTTCTCAATCGTCACCTGCCGGATCATGTCTCCACCGGTGACGTAAGGCGGCATCTCCTTCAACACGTCATACTTTCCATAAAGCCCCCCGACGCCGCTGGGCGCGTACATCTTATGCCCGGAGAAGGTGTAGAAATCGCAATCGATATCCTGTACGTCAATTTTTATATGCGGGGTGCTTTGCGCTCCGTCGATCAACACCTTGGCACCCGCTTCGTGCGCAAGCCGGGTGATCTCTTTTATGGGATTGACCGTCCCGAGAGCATTGGACACGTGATTGACCGACACCATTCGCGTTTTAGGCGACAGGAGTTTTTTATATTCCTCCATGATGAGCTCGCCCCGGTCATTGACCGGAATGACTTTCAGGTGTGCGCCCTTATCCTGGCACAACACCTGCCAGGGCACGGTATTGGCATGATGCTCGATGTTAGAGATGATGATCTCATCACCTTCTTTCACGAATGCCTTGCCGAAACTGTACGCCACCAGATTGATGGCCTGAGTGGTGCCGCTGGTAAAAATGATTTCCTTTTTGTCCGCCGCGTTGAACAGCCCGGCCACCTTCTGCCGAACATCTTCGAACATCTGCGTGGCGTGTTCGCTCAATTTGTACGCCCCTCGCCGAACGGTGCCGTATTCCTCCGAATCAAATTGGCGTACCTTTTCGATGACGCGCCACGGCTTCTGGGTGGTGGCGGCGTTGTCGAGATACACCAGCGGTTTGCCGTGAACCTTTTGAGACAACACGGGAAAATCTGCTCGAATTTGATCCACATCAAATGGAGGTTTAGCAGTGGTTAGGGTATTGGACTCAGGCATGTTTCGCCTCCAATTTTTTTAAAAGTACTTCATTCAGATCCGCTACCACGTCCGGGAACGGAATCGTCTGAATCAGGCTGTTCACGAAACTGGTGGTGAGCAGGGACTTGGCCAATTCCTGGGACAAGCCGCGGGTCTTCAGATAAAACAACTGGTCTTCGTTGATTTGCCCGACGGTCGTCCCGTGGGTGCATTTGACGTCATCCGCGAAAATCATCAGATTTGGCTTGTTGTCCGAATGCGCTTCGTCCGACAGCATGAGGTTGTTGATCAACTGATCCGAGTTAGTCAGTTGTGCCCCCTTGTTGACAATGACGGTGCCGTCGATGCTGGAGCGTCCTTTGTCGTCGATGACGTTTTTGAACAACTGATCGCTGGTGCAATGCGGCGCTTCGTGATGAATCCGGATGAAATTATGTACCTGTTCCTGATTCACTAAAACAGAGGCTCCACTCAGGAGTAATTCGGCACCTTCCTCTTTCAGGCGCACTTCGTAATGGTGCCGCGTCAGCCGGTTTCCCGAAGAACCGTTTCTGCCGAAGAAGCGTGCGTCTCTATGCAACTGTACCCGTGTTTTTGAGCAATGCCAGGACTCGGTGTCGTCTTTCTGCACCTGGGTGTAGGTGACACCCGCGCCATCCTGAATAATGAAGTCGTTGACCGCGTTGACAAAATAATTTTCGCGAGTTCCGGCATAAGTGACGATCACCTTGAGTTCCGCCATTTCCCCCAGCCGCATTATCAGGCGAGGATGGGAGGTCACCGGGGCCAATGCCGAACCGGTCGAGATATAAAGAAACTGTACGGGACTCTCAAACGTGGCTTTAGCGGGAATATCGATCCACACGCCATGACGCACAAATGCACTGTTGATCGCAGCGAATACGTCGTTTTCATTTTCCAGCGAACCCAGCAAAATTTGTTTGGTTTCATCGTCTGCCACGGCTTCGGACAGGCATTGCATTTTAAATGAATCGCCAAGACCGGACAGGTCTGAAAGGTTTTCCTGAAATGCGCCATTGACGAATACCGCCACGCTGTTTTTACAGGCGGGATAAATTTGGCTCTGCACCCAGGCGGTATCCACGGGACTGTCGGCGGCCAGCTCAAACGACGTCCCGGCCAGCTCGTTCGTATTAACGAAGGTATACATCTCGTGTTTTTTGTGAGGAAACTTCAACAACTCGAACCGCTCGATACCCGCCTGGTTGACGGGCCGCAGGGAGGCCTTGGCCTGCGCTTCTCCCAAAAATTCCTTGTGGAGTGCGAGCACCGCTGTTTCCGGAGCTTCAGTTTTTTTGACTGCGGATTCGGACATAATATTCTCTTATTTTGCTGGAGCGGTGACCCAGTCGTAACCCTGCGCCTCCAACTCAAGGGCCAGATCCTTGCCGCCGGATTTAACAATCTTACCGTCACTGAACACATGCACGAATTGCGGCTCGATATAATTGAGCAGGCGCTGGTAATGGGTGATCAGGATCAACGCGTTGTTTTCGTTGGTGAGCTTGTTAATGCCTTCCGCCACCACTTTCAACGCGTCGATGTCGAGGCCGGAGTCGGTCTCATCCAGAATGGTCAGCCTGGGATTGAGCACGGCCATTTGCAGAATTTCGTTTTTCTTTTTCTCGCCGCCGGAGAATCCCTCATTTAAAAACCGGTCCTTGTATTTTTTATCCATCCCGACCAGTTTCATTTTCTCATCGAGAATTTCATCGAAGTCCAGAGGATCAACTTCTTCTTCCCCTTTGCGTACCAGTTTGGCGTTGTACGCCATGCGCAGAAACTCGGCGTTGTTGACGCCGGGTATCTCCACCGGATATTGAAACCCCAGGAAGACGCCAGCCAGCGCGCGCTCTTCCGCGTCCATCTCCAAAAGGTTCTGCCCGTCATAGGTAATGCTGCCCTTCGACACTTCGTAGGACGGGTGACCCGCCAGCACTTTTGCCAGGGTGCTTTTACCGGAACCGTTGGGTCCCATGATAGCGTGAACTTCTCCAGCGTTCACCGTCAAAGAAACGCCTTTGATGATTTCGGTGCCTTCGAACCCCGCGCTCAAATCTTTGATTTCGAGTAATGACATAGTTTTATTCAACCTTGATTCGAATTTAGATAATATCGATTAAAAAAGCCACCCTTCGACTGGCTCAAGGTGACCTTTAAGGAGGAATCCCCCCGGCCCCCTTTACAAGGGGGAGGCGGCGAACCGCCGGCAATAATTTAAAATCACAGCTGGCGAAGAAAACCTTTCAATCGCGCCGTAACGATTTAGCAAAATCAGCTCCGGGCCTTGCCCGGTTAGCCGACGCTGTTTTCGAGCTTGAGCGTCAACAGTTTTTGCGCTTCCACCGCAAACTCCATGGGCAACTGCTTGAACACTTCCTTACAGAATCCATTGATGACGGCGGTAATCGCGTTCTCCCTTGAGATACCTCTCTGCTCGAAATAGAACAACTGCTCCTCGCTGATCTTGGAAGTCGACGCCTCATGTTCCAACTGAGCAGAGCCGTTGGCCGCTTCGATATAGGGGAACGTATGCGCACTGCACTGATCCCCAACCAGCATGCTGTCGCACTGAGTATAGTTGCGAGCATTGGTAGCACCTTTGCTCACCTTGACCTGCCCGCGGTAGCTGTTGCTGGACT